>JBCCLY010000092.1:0-9531 GCA_039026655.1 Cyanobacteria bacterium P01_C01_bin.38
CGCAGCACAGTGGTTTCAGTGGTCACGGCTTTGGCCAGCGAAGCGATCGCCCCCTCGGCTTTGGCTTCCTGCAAATAACCAATGATGGCATTGAGAATGGTGACGCCGATTAGAATTAAAATTAAAATTAAAATTAAAATTGATAATCTAAATTTAAGTCAGGATGCCACATATGATAGAGAATTAAACGGGAGCATCCCGATGCAGGCAAAAACACAATTTGGTAGTGCGTTGCTCCCGCGTTTCCGTAAGGAAATGCATCTTGCTCGCTTGATACAGATAGTGAGCAAGATGCATGTCCTGTCGGACACACTGCGTTAACGCACTACAAAAAATAAATTTGCACATTTGGGATGCTCCCAATTAAACTTCTATGAAAACTTTATCAAATATTTTGCAGACCGTCCTGTTGATGATGAATAATATATTTAGTAAGTCAATCAGATGAAATATTTGCTTTAATTAATTGGCAGAAAATATTGCAAATCCTACAAAATATTATTTTTATCGAATAAGCAAATATTCACTTAAAGCATTATCTTTATTAAGCTACTATTACCTGCCTAAATATAAATTACATAATCCTAATTTATTATCAGGGATTGGCATATATAAAGCTACGTTTAATCTATACATATTTTATACATATGTTCTAGAAGCAATATGCAAACCATATTCGTAAATTGAAACTCGTTATTTTACTCAAAACATACGGTAATAAATTGTTAATTATTTTACCAGAAATAAAAATTATAAATGTAGTGTATAAATCAATTCCAAATTCAATAAAAGTCACATTTGTCAAGGATTTATAACTAATAAAGTTTTTTTGAAAATGTTACCCACTAGCCTTGACATTAGTTACTAATAGTGTGGATAATATTCATTTGTGAAAACCGTATCTTAATAAAATCTCTTGGCTAACGTCATTGTTATAGGTGCCCAGTGGGGCGATGAAGGAAAAGGAAAAATAACCGATTTACTCAGCCGCTCCGCAGATGTGGTGGTGCGTTACCAAGGTGGAGTAAATGCGGGACATACAATTGTAGTCAAAGGTCAAACCTTTAAGCTGCACCTAATTCCTTCAGGTATTTTGTATCCAGATACCAAATGTATTATCGGCTCTGGAACAGTAATTGACCCACAGGTTTTGATTGCGGAATTAGATCAAATAGAAAGTTTAGATATTTCTACTCGCAATTTGTTGATTTCTGAGACGGCACACGTGACGATGCCGTATCACCGATTAATTGATAAAGCTTCAGAGGAGCGAAGGGGTACTCATAAAATCGGTACTACAGGTAGAGGCATCGGACCAACTTATGCTGATAAATCCGAGCGCACGGGTATTCGGATGTTGGATTTAATGAATCCCAAAGGATTGCGCGAGCAGCTTGAATGGACGATTAATTCTAAAAATCTCATTCTCGAAAAGCTTTATAATTTACCTGCGATAGATGCGAATGCTGTAATTGAAGAATATTTAGGGTACGCAGAACGCTTGCGCCCTTACGTTGTTGATACTTCCTTGGAAATTTACGAGGCGATTGGGGAACGTCGAAATATTTTGTTTGAGGGAGCGCAAGGTACTCTTTTAGATTTAGACCACGGAACTTATCCTTTTGTCACTTCCTCGAACCCTGTTGCGGGTGGAGCTTGTGTGGGTACTGGTTTGGGTCCTACCGCGATCGATCGAGTTATTGGTGTCGCTAAAGCCTATACCACTAGAGTTGGAGAAGGCCCATTTCCTACCGAACTTTCCGGAGAAATTGGAGAGCATCTGTGTTCTGTAGGAGCAGAATTTGGTACAACTACCGGACGCAAACGCCGTTGTGGATGGTTTGACGCGGTTATCGGTCGTTATGCAGTACGTATTAATGGTATGGACTGTTTGGCTATTACCAAATTAGATGTACTTGATGAAGTTGAAGAAATCAAAGTTTGCGTGGCTTATGAAATTGATGGCAAACGCACCGAACATTTTCCTACCAGTTCCAGAAAGTTCGCTCAATGCCGTCCTATTTACAAAGTCTTACCGGGATGGAAGCGATCGACTAGTGATTGTCGGACATTAGAAGATTTACCATCACAAGCACTCGACTATCTCAAATTTTTAGCAGAATTAATTGAGGTTCCGATCGCGATTGTTTCATTAGGTGCGAGCCGCGATCAAACAATAATTGTTGAAGATCCAATTCACGGACCAAAACGAGCATTACTACAAGCTGACGGTACCCCTGTTTCTTTAGAGACTGTATAAGGTACAATGTTTTCTTTGTCTGTATATTTTGGAGGGTAGTGTAAAAAGCTGCCCTGCTTTAACTGTAAACTGACTTGTAATTAATAAGAACAAGACTATGGAAATGACGGTCGAATGTAAACAGCGACCAGAAGGAAGCAAAACAAAGGCTTTGCGTCGTTCTGGAGAGATTCCTGCCAATTTATACGGTCATAAAGGTACGGAATCAATTTCTTTGGTAATCGAGGCTAAAACCGTAGAGCGCTTGCTTAAGAAAGCTTCGGTTAACAATACCTTGATTGACTTGAAAATCGGTGATATACCTTGGTCTGGACAAACCTTACTACGGGAAGTTCAAGCTCATCCAGCCACAGGTAGACCTTACCATCTCAGCTTTTTTGCCGTCGCAGGTCACGGTAAAATGACAGTCGAAGTACCTTTCAACTTTATCGGCGAAGCAATTGGTGTGAGGCAAGAAGGCGGTATATTAGATACCGTAATTACTCAAATGCAGTTAAACTGTCTGCCAGAGAACATTCCCGATTCAATTGATATTGACGTTACTAACTTGAGTGTTGGAGACAGCTTGCACGTTAATCAAATTGTATTTCCCAAAGGCGTAGAATTAACAGCAGAATCAGAAGAAGTTGTTGTTAGTGTTTTACCACCTCAAGTCACTGCAACTACAGAAGAGGAAGAGGGAGGTGAAGCAGAAGCAGAAGCAGAAGCTGCCCAAACTTAAACGATACTTTACTTTAATAAAGTAAAATCCCAGGAGGTTGAAAACGATTATCTCCTGGTTTTTTTGTATATAAGTTATAAACTCAATTCTGTAACAGAATGTAAATTAGCTTCTCAAACAGAAGCCGCTTGCGCGTCTACAAAGCCTTGCTTCTATTCACTACTCCCTATTCCCTACTCCCTAATCCCTACTCCCTACTCCCTACTCCCTACTCCCTTGTCTTAATTACGATTTTCTACGTTAACTTACTTAGTATTGCAAACTATTCATTTAAGTGTAATAGTGATCTAGCAGATTCTACCGACAATTTGTTAATATCACAGGTCAACAACCCAGGTCTGAAGACACTGGGCTTCTAGCCTAAGACTTTAAATCGTAGTTGACCAGACTTTTGTTAAAGGCAAGCGTTAAAGAACCGTGACCTCGGGATGCGTAGCCCCTTCGGGGTTCAGCAGTTGTTCATGGGGGAAACCACGCCAGTTCCTACAACGCGGGGAACCCGCGCAACGGACTGGCTCCCCAAGACCACACTGCTTCACTAGTCCCCTGCTCTAGAACTGGAAGATTAAACAGGTTTATTGGGTTAAGCCAGTGTCTTCTGGAAAGTACCGACCTTTAACTGTGTCGTTACCCTAACGGGTCACTTCGTGAACGCGAAGCGTCTCCCTTTGGGAGAAAGCTAACATTACTTAACTGCGGGCTAACTACCCACTGGAAAAATGCCAAATCAGGTTAAAACCACACGCGGCGTTTTTCCTCTCAGATTTATAAAATCTGAGTTTCTAAACTACCGGGATTTTCTTATGAAAACTGCGGAGTTATTTATCAAACTATACTTCTAAAAATAGGGTAGTTTCTACAATCCGCTTTTGTTTAAACACTCATCAAACGTCTATATTTACGTTATTAACCCGTCGGGTGGTTGACTTGCCCCATTTCTTATAGGGAAAGTCGTTATCAACAAATAATAATTATATTTTAAAATTTTAGATACAACTCAACCACGAGATGCACAATTAAAACAACTTATTAGCCGATAGCCTATATTATGGCAAAAAAAAGTTCTGGTAATTTTGTACCTATCTCCCAAAGTTTTCTTACTCAACTGATATTCGGAACATTTTTGGCATTTGTATTTTTCCTCTCTTCTGGACGAGTGGAACTAAGTGTCTTTCTTGGAGTATTAGGAGGGTTAGCGTTAGGCTTGTTTACAACATCCACAAGAAGTGGCCCTCATCCCGAAACCGTAGCATCTTCCGATGGTGTAGATGCCGGACTTAAATACTGGTTGTTTTTCTTACTTAGCTTTTTACTTTTAGGTTATCAACCACCTATAAGTATTTTGTTAGGTGGAATAGCTGGTTTAAGTGGGGGCTTTATTTTTGCTTGGTGGGGAAGCAAGGAACCAGTTGTTACTAAAGTACCTTCTCAGATTCAGCGAGAGGCAGAAACCGACGATGACTTAGCTTCCCCCGTACAGAGAGCTAACTCACCGCGAACTAGAAGAGTAGCCCGTCGTTACCGTCGCCGAAGTGGAATCAATATTAAGTTTTGGGAAAAGTAACCGAAGGTTAAGAGTTAAGAGTTAGGAGTTAGGAGTTAAGAGTTAGGAGTTAGGATTTGAGAGTTAGGAGTTAGGAGTTAATAGTTAGGAGTATAAATTAATATCTTCCAATATTGTCAAAAACAAGGTTTCTCGTTCGTAAATCATAAATTCTTGATTTATGCTCTAGAAATCTTATTTTTAGGTTTTACTAAATTCAAATACGAACAAGCAACATAACTCCTAATTCCTAACTCCTAATTCTTAACTCTTAACTCCTAACTCCTAACTCCTAACTCTTAACTCCTAACTCCTAACTCCTAACTCCTAATTCATGTGTTCATAACTTGTAGTTCCCATGTTTTTATACCTTTCTAAGCTGCTACCCCTCTTTTTCTATCCTCTAGGATTTGCCAGTATTTGTAGTATTTTAGGGCTTGTCTTGCTTTGGAAACGACCTCGTGTAGCAGCATTTTGCATTGGGTTAGGATTGTTTGTAATACTATTTACCTCTAATGCTTGGATTTCTCGCCTTATGGTGAGTTCCCTTGAATGGCAAAATATTCCCACGGGAGACTTGCCTACAGCACAAGCCATTGTAGTTTTGGGTGGTGCAACCAGGGCTGCTTACGAACCTCGAACAACTGTAGACTTAAGCGAAGCAGGCGATCGAGTTCTTTACGCAGTCCAGCTTTACCGTGAAAAAAAAGCTCCTTTGATCGTAGCTAGCGGTGGACGTATAGATTGGGCTGGGGGTGGTCCACCTGAATCGGAAGATATAGCAAAATTACTTAAGTTTATGGGAGTCAAATCGGAAGATATTTTACAAGACCCCACATCGCTTAATACTTATCAAAACGCCGTAAACGTAAAAAAAATTCTTTTAGAACGTAATATTAACCGCATACTATTAGTAACTTCAGCAATGCATATGCCGCGTTCGCTGGCAATTTTTAAACATCAAAATATCGAAACAATTGCTGCACCCACTGACTTTTTAGTTACCAAAGGCGAAGTTGAATCAATAGGTAAAACACCTAAAAGTGCAATTTTAAACTTGCTGCCTGATAGCAGATATTTAGAAAACTTTACCCTTGCTTTAAAAGAATATATAGGTATGATTGTATACCGTCTACGCGGGTGGGTTTGAATTAGGGGATAGGGAGTAGGGAGTAGGGAGTAGGGAGTAGGGAGCAGGGAATAGGGAATAGGGAAGAGGGAACAGTGAACAGTGGGCAGTGATTAAATTTTAGGTATTGGATATCAATTAACAACTAACAACTATCAACCAACAACCAACAACTAACAACTATCAACTATCAACTATCAACTATCAACTATCAACCAACAACTATCAACTAAAACAATGTCTCAAGAATTACAAAGAATTGTTCCGTCGGGTTCATCTCAGATAGAGGAAACTATTGCTGTTAATGAAACTACTCACGAATTTTACCGAGAAATTGAAGTGCGCTCGGAGTTTAATCGTTACTGTGAGTGGTATCGTGCTACAGCCCAAAGCAATCGTGAAGAATTAGAAAAAATGCGCGGCGAACTGAATATATTCCAGTGGTTTCGCCGCAGAAGCTAAATTTTAGATTTTTTCTAATTCTGTAGTACGTAAATGAGCTTTAAACTTTTTGGTAAACTTCACTCGAATAGGGAAGTTAGCACTAACAGGTCTTCCATTCCATTCTGTAGCAATATTAAAAATTTCCCCTTCTAAACCTTTGATATCAAAAGCTTCACCGCGATGTTCGGGGTGGTGATAAACTACTACAGATTCAACGACACGAACTTTATCGCCAACATTCATATTACTATTTACACCCAGCTTTTGGTTTTCCACAACTCTATATCTTCACTCCAAAAGTTTACTTTAATCAACTAGTATAAGGTCAAAGGTAAGGAGTAGGGAGTCGGGAATAGGGAGAAGAGGCGGAGATTGCCATTATCAATTATCAATTACCAATGACCAATGCCCCATGCCCCATGCCCCATGCCCCATGCCCTATGCCCCATGCCCTATGCCCCATGCCCAATCCCCATCTTCAATAAGGTGGACAAACTCCTCGCACTTGCTCTGGAAGTTGCTTGCAGGTTGTGTTAAATGATTTCGGTTGAATTAGCCACCATCCAAGCAATGCTAGTGCTGTACCTCCGATTAATAGCGGCAATATTATGAATAGTAATACTATCGGATTGCGCGATCGCTTTTTCTTGACGGGTGCGGATTCATTGACTGTAACGGGTTCCGAGTCGGAAAGCCTTAAGTCTAATAGTGCTTGGGAACTTTCTGCTAATTCTTGTTCTGGTGCTGCTTCTTCTTCCAATATTTCTATATCAGATGCTTTAGGACTTACTATGGCTAAATAATCTGGAATGACGCGACAATGGGTAATGACTACTGAAATATTGTCGTGTCCGTTTGTTTGATTTGCTAATTTAATCCAAGAGTCAGCTGCTTCTTGGGGGGAAACTTCACCTGTTAATACTGGTAAAGTGTAATCGCGCCAGTAATGTTCTACTAAGTTATTGTCGCTTAAACCGTCGGAACATAATAGTAATATTCCATCTTCTTCTAAAATAAAGCGTGAGATTTGGGGATGAAGAAATTCACCTTCTTTGGTACCCAATGCTTGAGTTAAGGCAGTAGCATCGGGACGCTGTAATGCTTTACGATACAGGCTGCGTGCGTGAATTGTTTCTCGCTTGGCAACATCGTCATCAATTGTAAGTAGCTGACAATAGTTGCGAGTAATCCAGTAAGCGCGACTATCACCAACGTTTGCTAAATAAAGTTCGCAAGCATTTTCCGAGCGCCAATTACCCGTAGTATTAACACTTTGCGGTATCTGTACCGACATTACCAGCGTTGTAGCCATGCGTTCTCTTTTTTCGCGCTTTTGCTGGTTGTTGGCATTGCAAATTAAATTATTTACAACTCGCAAGCTGGCTTCGATTTGCTGTTTCAACAAATCTGGGGATACGATTTCAGCTTGCTGGGCAACTTCAGTTAGTAAAGCTTTAATTTGCAACTTTACCGACTGCACCGCCAAAGCGGACGCAACTTCACCACCAGAGTGCCCGCCGATACCATCGCATACAAGAGATACTTTGGGTAATAAAGCATCTTCTTTTGAATCCTTGCTTGTAGGAAAACAATTATCTTCGTTTCTGGTTAATTGCTCTCCTTTATCTGTAATACCAAATACTTTCAAAGTTAAAGGTAATTCCCCTGCTGCTGATAGCAATAGTTGATTAAGCTGGTTAAAAATTGCTTCAAAATCAACCACACCGCTACACATCTGCTTAACAAGTTTTTTTAAGGGATTGTTAACTTTTGTGTGAGATATAGCTACAATTGGTCGCCAGCATTCTCCCAACTGCTGTAAACTTGGCGCGTTTGGATTTTCGATAAGTTCGAGCAAGCGCACGCACCAACCCTGTACGCGTAAATTTTCGGGAACCAGTAAACTAGCTGCAACTCCCAATTCAGATAAAGGTTTCCATAATTCGAGAATTTGCCACAACCAGTAAACTTGTCTTACTGCCGTTGAATGTTCCCAGACATCGGTAATTGCAGGATGCAGACTGCCTTTATCGTTAATAGGTGCATTTTCCAGCAATAAGATATTATCTTCACTGTTTTGACGTATTTGTGTAAATCCGTATACATGAGGTACGTGCAAACTATATTGATGCAAGCGTAGATAGGGAAGAGCTTTATCCGGTAATTTCTCTAATGTTTCCGGTATTAATATAGGTTGAGTATCCAGCCAAATTTGAGGTGAAATGACTTCGTAACGTCCATCTATTTTTTCTCCCGATTCTAAATTATTTTGTTTTGTATTTACAGCCCAAACATATCGGTAGGTAAGGGGTGTGAAGCAATTAGCGCAAAGGCGATTACCTACAGTATTAACCGGGTCGGTACAGTGAGGATTCGTGCAATAAACTATCCTTTGAGTAGAAATCATCAGGTATAAATTCCATCCTCTTTAATTAGTAAGTAAATTTAAGTGACATTTCGCAGCCAGAGAATTTGAGCTTCGATTAAACTAAGTGGGTATCCTTTTAACTAAAATTTGTTATTAGAATTAATCAAAATTTACCTTAAAAAGAACATTTTTTTACTCTCCCCGAAATTATTTGCACGAAAGTGTATTTAATTTAGTTACGGTGAGGCTTAATAAAATCTTGATTTCGGAAGTATTTAACAAGCTTGTAGTTTCAGTTTTTTACTTTCATACTTGATACTTGAGCCTTCTTTGTACTAATCACTGCGAATCAATTTATCCTGAATAAAGATTTTAGGATGATATATGTCTATAACTTTGATCTGGCTGATAGTCGGAGCCTGTTTTTGTTTATCGGAATTGTTTATTCCCACTGCTTTTGTCGCTTTTATGATGGGCATCAGCGCTTTTATAGTAGCGTTATTGTCTTTAGCAGTAGGAAATTTATGGCTGTTAGCACTGTGTTGGTTGCTGCTTTCGGCATCATTAATAGTGCTTACCCGTAAATATATTTCACCACCACGCCGCAAATCAAAGATTAGGGATGCGGTTTTAGGGGAAACTATCACACAAATACCTGCCGGTAAAACGGGAAGAGTTTTGTACGAAGGTAATTCTTGGCGGGCGCGATGCGATGACGAACAAGCTTTTATCGCTGCTTATCAAAGAGTTTACGTAGTTAGACGCGAAGGTACAACGTTGATTGTAATGCCCGAAAATATTTTGCATTCATAATCGTGCTTAATATTTGAGTTTGATTTTCATGTTTGAGTTTGTGTTTGATTTTCATGCTTGAGTTTGTGTTTGATTTTCATGTTTGAGTTTGTGTTTGATTTTCATGCTTGAGTTTGTGTTTGATTTTCATGCTTGAAAAATAGTATTAGAAAAAAACTAGGAAAAAACAATGGAACAATTATTTTTACTGATATCCTTAGCTTTTGGTGGAAGTGCCTTAGCTGGTAGCGTGAAAATTATCAATCAAGGAAAC
>JBCCLY010000093.1:0-9516 GCA_039026655.1 Cyanobacteria bacterium P01_C01_bin.38
ATAAAAATAATTACCGTTCCGAAAACATTGCCACTTCAATGTCATGAATTGTCGTTTCTAAGTCGTCATTTACGATTTGAAGGTCAAATTCATCAGCTGAGTCAATTTCTTCTTTAGCACGCTTTAGACGGCGGGATATAGCATCTTCTGAATCCTTTTTCCTACCGCGTATCCGTTTCTCTAATTCATTAAAAGTGGGTGGAAGTATAAAAATACTTAAGAGTTCGGGAAATGCCGCACGAATTTGTCGTGCGCCTTCCAACTCAATTTCAAGCAACACAGACTTTCCAGACTCCATCAGATCAATTACTGGCTGGCGAGGAGTGCCGTATAAATTACCAGCAAATTCCGCCCATTCCAAAAATTCACCTTGCTCAATTAATCGCTGGAATTTACTGCGACTAATGAAATAGTAGTCCTTGCCGTCCACTTCCCCATCTCTCGGAGAACGGGTAGTGGCAGATATTGAGTAATTGAGTTCGGGATGACGCGAAAGAAGGAATCGCATTAGAGTGCCTTTTCCGACACCACTAGGACCTGTTAAAACAATGAGTTTCCCCGGAGACAGTAATTTGTTAGTAGTAGCACCAGTTTTGGTCGATAACACTTGCATCATCCGCTTTCCCTGTGAATCATTTATATACATTATTCACTAGTCAGCAGCCATTTGTTAGTTTGGCAAATGACTATTAACTAGTGAGGCTTGTAACATGAACGACTTTTTGAATCGTTAAGATACATGGTACAAAAAAATGTATACATTCACGGAAATTATATGAGCGGAGAAGCCGCGCAACTTCAGTTCGTGGAGGAACCGCGAAGGAGCGGCGGATTTATCCGCTGTGGTAATTAAAATTGGTTTGTCAACCCCTTGCGGGGTCAACTTCGCCTGATTAGGGCTGCCCTTTCGGGTAATGTTAGCTTTCTCCCAAAGGGAGACGCTGAGCCGCACGCTTCGCGTGAACGCGAACGACTAAGTTAGAGAAACGCACTTCCTCAAGACACTGGCTTAACCCCGTAAACCTGTTTAATCCTGAAGTATCAGAGCCAGGGGCTAGCGAACCCACAGGGTGATTAAAATAATTAGCGATAATCTAAGCACGATTCTACTATCTAAAAGATAGCAAGTCTGGTCAACTGAGGAGCTTTCAACTAAAAGCTGGAAGCTCCCGGCTTATAGCCGGGGGTCGCTGACTCTTATAGAGATATGAGTTCCCAGAGGGAAGCTACAGTACTTTTAGTTATCTACCACATGATGCTCGCGGGAAATAACGAAACGATTCGCTACGGTTTCCGGCTGGATAGCCGAAAGGATAACGTGACTCGAATCAGTGATAATAACAGCCCTTGTCCGACGACCGTAAGTTGCATCAATCAGCTGACCTCTATCTCGCGCATCGGTAATAATTCGCTTGATTGGGGCTGATTCTGGACTGACAATTGCAACTACTCGGTTGGCAGAAACAATATTGCCGAAACCGATGTTGATTAACTGAATGTCCATAAAAAAACTGCTATGTGAATGTGTGTGAGGATAAGACACGGGCGACCGTGGCTTTAAAAGCAACTATTTTCCATGTTATCCCCAATAAATAGCACTTACAATGCGCTAAGTTGTTAATTACTTTTGTTTTTATTTGTAAACTACTATTTTTAATAATTGGGTGCCGCTTTTTTATTTAAAATACTCCTTAAGATATAGATATAATTTGACCGAAACAAGGTATCATACGATTCCCTATAAAATTTGAAGTTTGGATGTTATCCGATTCTTCATACTCAGTTTCACTACCCCTATTCACTTCCTACTTCTTAGAGATAGCTGCCTTCATAGGTTCAAACAGGTCTATGATGGCAGTTTACGTAAATTAATAATAATGTTTTTTAGCTTACAATCTTAAAAATCAATATTTTCTTAATTTACTTATTTTAATAATCAATGTTCCTAATACTCACTTAATAAAATTCTTATAGATAATATTTTTAACTAGAGCTTTTATTTAATATTTGCTTAACCATATTGTTCTATAGCAAGTTATTAATCCGTAACAAATAGCTAAATATTTTAATTTGTAAATAAATTTGTCAATAACATCATAATTAATATATTTATGTCTATCAGCAGTTTATTTTATTAGCAAAAGAGTGTATATTGCTGCGGCTACAAGTATTCTTTAAAACTTACTTCAAGCTTCCCGAATTAGCTGAGAATTATGGGAGTCTTGGTGATTAGAATATAATCTCTATTGCCGCTGCGATGAATTTAACCCCAAAGGAGGTTTGCTCCGTAAGCGACTGTGGAGAAAAGCCCTACACTATATTAAATTCATTTGGCGTTATGCAGGCATTTCACCTATAAAAAAAATACAGGCTTTAAACCTGTACCATTTATCTTTTTACAAAACTTCAAAATTACTTGCATTCAAATAATAATCTAAACATTAGAAATTACAAATACAAACTTAATTTGAAGAAGTATTTCTTATCTGCTGCCATTTTTGACGCAAACCGCTTAAATTTGGGCTGTTACCCCCGTAACGCCAACTTACATAGGCCTGGGAAATTTCTTCTATGACTTCTACAGTTTCCGGTGAATGATGTTCGCTAGAAACCCGAGCATATTCCAAAGCTGTTTGAGCTGGATGCTTAGTTAAACCTTTTTGGGTAGAATACTCAAGCATTTGTCTATAAAGTCTTTCCATCGGCTGCAATTTACCCAAAAACTGCTGGTAGCGCCATTTGCGCCATTTATCCCAACCCAGCCAACCGAATAAAGAAATTGCCGTTATAAAGGTTAATCCGCTTAATATCCCGAAAATACCTTGGGAGAATAAAGAGAAAAGCCACGATATAAATCTTAAAACAGCGCCAAATATTTTTCCAAATACACCGTTGAGAAAGCCAGTAACAGGAGAAGGAAGCCAGCCCGCAATCCAATTCCAAAATTGTTTTAAAGCCGGGAAAGTCTGAGTTTCTTCGATTGATGGAGGAATCAAAGGATGATTGGGTATCGGATCGAAAGCAAACCAACCATATTTAGGAAAGTAAACTTCACTCATCGCGTAAGCATCGGTGTTACGCACTTCGTACATCCCTGTAAATAGATTAAAACTTCCTGGAGCGAAACCTGCGACTAACCGCGATGGAATACCGATAGAGCGCAACATAACAGTTAACACTGTAGAAAACTGATCCGGTAGCCCTCCTTTGTTTTTAAATAAAAAAGCTTCTACCAAGTCTTCTTTCTCATCTAATAATGGTGCTTTAAAAGGATTTTGCGGTACGGTGTAGTTTTGTTTCAAATATTGAGCGATGTACAGAGCTTTTTCGTAAGCTGATGAAAGACTTTTCTCTGTTTTACCTACCCGTTGTCGGTTGTACCCAGCAAGAATCTCTTCGGTAAGCTGCTTAACTTTATCGTTAATTTCCGGAGGTACCTGCAAATAGTAATTTTTTATGCTATTCGGATACTTACTTCCAGCTTTCCCTAACAAAGTGCGATCGCGATAGGGAACTTCAGATAATACAGTGTATGTTAAACCTTCAGATAAACCAACCGGCGCTCTTAAACCGCCTTCTGTATCCACAGCAATTATTGGTGTCGGAAAATAAATTTCTTTGGGGTATGACATCGCTGGAATTAAATTAGGCAATTCCGAAACTAAAGTGTAAGTTTGTACTACTTCTTTCGTTTTACCAATAATTAAAGGTCGATCCAGAAAAGTTTGATAAGAAAAAGGCGGACGTTTAAGACGCTTGACTTTATCATTGCGAGAAATTTCCCATCCCTTACCTGTATAGCGATCGAATGCTAAAACTCGCCAGAAACCTTCTGCTTGCGAACGCACTCGCATCACCAGTTTGGGTTTCATTTCGCCGCGCAAATTCTGGTTAATAGTGGTATTAAATCCGTAATAAAAGCTGTCATCTACTTTTTGAGAATTACCAGTTTTACCTTGGGAAGTTCCGTCGTCATTGCTACCACCTTCATCGTTATTATTACCAGAACGTACATAGCCGGGATTAACAATTTTGCGTCCGGTAAAATCGCCTTGTACTTCGATAGGCGAACTAACTGGGAATGTTCGCAAGCCATAGCCAGGAACTCTAGGTAAAACCGCAAAAATTGCTAACCCTATAGCTAATATTATTGAAAAATTGACAAATAAGAATTTTAAATTAAAAACCTTCGTATCTTTATTTTCCGATTGTTTTTTTAAAATTAGCGGCTCTAAACCCAAACGCGAACGATAGTCCAATACCAGAGCAGGTAAAGCAATAGCCAAAAATAGCAGCAACACTGGTGCAAAAGCTAAAGTTTGACTCAGTGTTGCTGCGACACCTAATAAAATTAGTCCGATTACAATCGAATACCCCAAATCTTTACGTCGAGGCATATCAAAACCATGCAGCACCTGAAGTTGAATCAGTAATTCTGCTAATAAAAGCCGAGTATCGTTCAACTCACCCAGCAATCGCCCGAAAAACGCACCCAGCGCTAATAACATTCCGATAGCGATACAGAATTTTGCTGCAATATTCTTGTGCTTGCGGCGGTAATAGCTCCAACTACCGCCTACCATACATAAAGGAACTGCCCAAAAACTAAACGTAGCCTCTGCGGCTACATCTGTCGCCACAATTCCGATAATTACCAAAGCGCTAACTAGCACCCTAAAAGTAATTGAATCTTCTACTTCCATTGGCGGCGAATCCTGAATTTTTTGCCGCCAGTACCCTATATGTAGACCCCTGAACCTATTCATCCCAAAAAATTTCAAATGCTTAATTACCCCGAAGACGGTCATATTTCATTTATACGCGTTAAACTTTGATAAGGAAAAATAATCCTTATGAAAGTATCGGCGTATTTTTTAGAGTTGCGACTTTACGCTTAGGGCTGTTTATTTGTTAAACAAAGGTTCAGTTTCACTACTACCCCTAAACCTTTTTATATTCATCGTTTATTTTATGCACCTGGCAGTTAAAAACGATAATTGCTTTCAGAGGAATTTGTAGGAACAATCACAAATGTTAGCGGTTGAGTATCCATGTCTTGTAACTCAACTGCCAATGTATAAGTAGTTCCTTGTACAACCGAATTCAACTCTAAATTAGCAATTCCTGAAGTTGAAGTTGCAACTGCACTTGTTGAGTTTCCTTCAAGTTTCAAATCGCCTTTCTGAGGTAAAGAAGCTTCAACGATGATTTTTTCAGCATCTAGATCGTACTTGACTCTCAGAGTAACTGTACCGACATCGGTTAGCCACTGCTTTTCTACTACCTCTTGGGCAGCATCTACAGTAAAAGTTAAATTTTCTAACAACTGTTTAGCAGCCAACAATGACAATGCCATTTGTTGACGGGGTTGCAAATCTGAGAAACTACCTTCTACAGTTGTGCTTTTTTCTAAAGTATCGGCAGAACGGTATGGACTTCTTAATACCATTCCAGCTAAGTCATTAAGTGCTTGCGGCTCGCTAGGAAATAAACTTTCTACAGCTCCCACAAGTTTCGCACCCAAAGGCATAGGGAATGTAAGTAATTCTTGACACCTTGCCAATAATTGCCCGAATATTTTCTCCGGCATCAGAATTGGCAAACTTAGCTTAGCTTGTTGTGCAGCCCATCCCCAGGCAGGAACCCAAGCGATAGATGGGCTGTCAACATAATCAGGATAATCGACTAATTGTGATTCCCAAGGGAATAAGGGTGGATTATCTTGAATTTGATTTTGTAAGCGACGTTTAAGAACGGCTTGGAAACGTGTTTGCACAGCAGGAATTTCTCCCAATTGAAAATGTTTTAGCATATCTTCCGACTCAGAAGCACCGCTTGTGGAAGCAGTGTTCGCTGAATTGGTTTTAGCCCCGTTAATTTCCTCACTTTCGACCAAAAAATCCTCCTCGGTTGAAGCATCTTCTGCTAACAACCAAGCGAGTAATTGGTTCTGTAAGGATTCTGTGTCACTATTCATGAGTAGATGCACTTGATCCGGACATAAAAGAGTTACGAATATCCCAAGCAAGTTCTAGAATTTTAAACCACCTTTTTTGCAGTTGTGCCATAGATAAACCTAATGTTTTGGCAATATAAGCATCAGCTTGGCCAAGTTGTTTCAGTTCTAATAAAGAACGTTGTTTATCGTCAAGCTTTTGGGTATAAATTTGCCACTGGTATTCGGTCAAACCTAAGTTGGTGTGCAAATCTGCTTCCAACCATTCGTGAACTAGTTCCCAGCGATGCAACATGGCAAACCGAATCAGATGATATTTGAAACGCTGCTGCAAATAATCTCTCTGACGGGGGGTTAAACCTAAAATTGACTCAATTTCTTGAGCGGATAAATCTTTCAAACGTAAAGCGAAGTAATCGGCGCAGTCTCCTTGCTGTTTTTCCTCCAGATAGCTCATTAATTCGTTAATGACAACAGAACGCAAGGTTTCCTCAGTTGGTTCCGGTTCTGGTTGAGATGCCATTGCCGATCTTAACTGCTGTACGGCTGGATCTTCCCAAGAGCCATCTCCATCATTGCTGCTACCTTCTGCGGCTTTTTCTATATCAACGCAGGTTTCTGGAGGTTGCTGTTGAGAAAAAGTTTGTGCCCGCAGAATAATTAACTGCTGCTGTCTTCCCGGTAAAGGAATGCGTCTTTTTGCATAGCGTTCGGTGAACGCCATGTACTCGGCTAATTCTAGAAGAGTTTGGGGACGATAAGTTGGTTCGAGTTTATTTTCTCGTCGGCAAGCATTCAAAGCTTCTAAATAAAAATTTTGCAGAAAATCTTCAATTACGCTCAACCGCCCTTGATAGCTCAGTTGTCTATTTGGCGGATTAATGTAACGATAGATAATTGCGCTTAAAGTGCTGTGTAGCTCTATTCGACCCCGGTTTGAACCAAATTGGTAGTATCTCATACACTGGGTTAACCGGTGTTTAGCTAGAGCGATCGCCGAGCTTTTAATATCTCCAGAAGCTTGAATACGTTTGCTCTCATTACAAATCCGCATAACTTCGGCAGCAATTCGTGTTGCCACTTCATGGCAATTAGACTCCGAAGCTTTTGTATTCGATTTAAGTTCTCCGAATAGGAGTTTAAATATCGCCTCCACGCCGATAGACTTTTCTCCCTGAATAGTTGTGGTCGCGGCTGATTTCATAGTCTACTTGTTTAAAAGACCGATTGATTATATAGACAAACGTTACAACCCATATTGTGTGAGACTGCCGGTTGATTCGGTCGTGCGTCGAAACGCCGATGCCTTTCCCCCGATTATCCTGCTCCCATCAATCTGGCTGAATATATTATTCCCATTATGTGAGCGAGAAAGCTAATCGCATTTTATAGAAGTTATAGCTAATGCCCACGAACTATTAATAGGTAATTATGGATTTACAAGCACAAATACAATCTTTGATTGATAATGCACCTCAAGATGGTATTACACCTCAACTAATTGCTGCAATTGCTCCGGCACTTATTCAAATTGCGGAAAAATTGCGTCATTCTCAATATTACATACTCCAAAACCCTGACGGTGACTGGGTTTTAACAACATTAAGCAAATTGAGTAATCCGCAATTACAAAAGCAAGTAATATACGCTTATCCTACGTTACAAGATGTCAGTACTACCTCTGGTGTTGGGTTTGACCCTTCTTTGATAGCTGCCCCAATTGGAGTTATTGAAATTTTGTTCCAGATAATAGCTCTACAACCCGTAGATAGTATAATTTTTTTTGATACTCCTGGCACTACAGCTAATGCTGTAGAAATTCCAAGGAAGCAAGTTAACAGTATTATTGAAAGCTCGCTACAACAAAATAGTCGCAGATCGGATGCTCCTCCGGACATTGCTTAAATAATTTATAAATAGAGATTTATATAGTTAAAACATATACCCATTAGTTTTGCCAAATCATGCTTTGAGGTAGAAGTTATAAGTTAAGGATTTATTACAAAAGAAATCATGTATGAGTAGATCTGCCCCTACATGAGTGAGAAGGGGATGAATTATAAATCAATAACTAATAACTAATTAACTGTTACAAAACCTTCGTCACGAATATATTGTTTAATTTAAGCGACTCAGCACATAATCTGTCATATCGATCAAAGTTTGACGAGTTGCAGAAGATGGTAATTGACTAATATGCTCGACTGCTAGTTTTGCGTGGTAAGCAGCTAGATCGCGAGAACGTTGAATTCCTTTACTATCTTCTACTAGGGCAAGAGCTTTTTCTAAATCTCCGGCTTGTTTAAATTTTTCTTCGATCGGCGTTTTTAACTTTGGTTTTTCTTCCAAAGCATATAAAACTGGTGCTGTAAGATTACCGCTTTTAAGATCGGAACCAGCAGGTTTACCTAATGTATCCGTAGAACTGGTGAAATCTAAAATATCATCCACTATTTGAAAAGCTAAGCCAAGATTGCGCCCATATTCATACAAGTTTTCTGCTGTTTCTTCAGATACTCCGCTAAGTATTCCAGCAGCTTTAGAACTATTGGCAAACAAGGTAGCAGTCTTGTAGTAAGTTTTTTGCAGGTAAGTATCCATCGAAATATCGATATCAAAACTATTTACCCCTTGCAGAATCTCCCCAGTAGCCAAATCCATAATTACTTGTGAAAGCAATTTGACTACATCCAAATTATCTAAATTGGCCAAATACCAGGAAGCTTGAGCAAACAAAAAATCTCCGGCTAATATTGCTACTCGATTGCCAAACAAACTATGAACTGTATCAACGCCACGTCTTTTTTCTGATTCATCTACGACATCATCATGAACTAGAGAAGCAGTGTGAATCATTTCTGTAATTTCAGCTAAGCGTCGGTGACGGGGTGTAATATCGTCGTGCAACATTGTTGCTCTTGATACAAGTAAGACAATTGCAGGTCTAATACGCTTCCCTCCAGCTCCGAAGAGATGCTCTGCGGCGAGACTGAGAATGGGATGGTCGTTACCAACTAACTGTTTGAGGTTATCTGCCAATATATGCAGGTCTGCTTCCACAGGGGAAAACAAGGAGGTGGCTGAGGTCATGAATGGGCGGACTCTGACTTTGGTTACGAAAGTTTACATATCCTATACCCATTTTAAGGTAAGCCCGTGCCTTTTCTCAAAGCATTCTATAAATGTTGTCATCAACATAAAGATATAAACCTTAATATCTACCGCAAACGCTACAATTTTAAATTGGAATTTCTTTAAGAAATTGAAGGATTCTTACTTTATACACAACTTTTACTTGTTATATGTATCACATTTTATGCGTAATTTTTTTTCAGACTGTTACAATTTCAACACATCTTATCCATAAAGAAAAAATATACCTACTTCTGTCTTAACTCTACCGATATAGCAGTATTCCTAATTTAATTTCGTTAGCGGAGCCTGTCTGGAGGACATACAAAACTCAGTATACTCAACTGTTCCCAATTCCCGGCTCCCAGTCTCCTTTCCTCTAAAAAGATTCAGAAAGAATAAACGAACACAACCCAACCGGATGGCGG
>JBCCLY010000094.1:0-9495 GCA_039026655.1 Cyanobacteria bacterium P01_C01_bin.38
ACATAGCTATATCTTCTTTTAGCTTCCTCTCTAAGTTTTGAATCTATCTGGGTAAAATCTACTTTAATGTAATCAAAGGTTTTCCCTCCTTCATTTTCTTGATATGTCGCCTCAATTTCTAGCTCTCCTGAGAACAAAAAATTAATCAAAGTAGAATATTCTATTTTGGATTTGACGGAAGTTAAAACACAACAACAAAGAAATTTATCTCCTCTTAAACACCGCTCAATAATATATTCACGACCTTGTAACCAAAAATGCAGTCCTTTTTTGAATTGAATTCTTTTCATTTATGAGGTAATTAAAGTTGTAATATCACTTTTAAGTTGGGATAGTTTAATTAGACTTTCCATATCAATCTTGTGCATTAAATCTGTAGAAAGAATACCAACGTACAGGAGTTTAAATAATATATTTAAAGATATTCCTTTTGGTTCTAATTCACTCAACGCAACTCCTAAAGGTGTCGGTTCTTTATATTTGAAATAACGCTGACATTCAATTATTTGTTGTAAGTTCAATGGATTGCGAGCATATTTGTAAAGCAACTTTATATTATCTAGCTGTGGTTGCTTCCTAATCATTACATCGGTGACAACTACGAACTCCATGCCCATATCTCTACATAGAGGAATAATATGCCTCCACAATTCAAGGCAGGAAGAATCCTTAACTTTGGTTTCTGGCTTGACTTCTACAACTTGTTGACATTGGGGTCTAATTACACAAAAATCTGGGGTATAAGTTCTGGTTTTACCAGCATTAAGGTAAGTTAGCTTGAAAGGTTGACTCTTGTAGGATTTCACTGCTGGGTCAATCTCCAGCAAATAGATATAATCCCGCTCAATAGTCGATTCCCACCAGACAGTACCGTTCATTTTCAAACTGGGAAATTTACCAATGACTTTACGCGACCCACTATTTGTGATTCTTCTAGCCCCAACTACCTTCTTCAACCGTTTTACCTACAGATTAGAACGAAGGTAGCTTAATATACTTTTGACTCGTTTTCATCTTATCCGCAACAAATTTTCACTTTATGCGCGACAATTTCAACTTATGCGCGAACTTACAATAATCGCTCTCGATGTACCACTGCGTGGGATAATTAGTTTTTAGAAGACCACTTTGCATAAGTAAATGTCCCAGACTCTATCCAAGACTTTGGTTTTAACTGAGCCGTTGCCGTTAACGATGCATCCGGCGGCGGTGTATTTATCTGGCTTGGCACCGGGGTCTAGGGTGACGATGAAACAGTCCCTTTCTTCTATTGCTTCTATATTAACGAATGGTTTATGCGATGCGATGACTTTGGATTGGGCGGCGTTGCGTTACCAACATACGGCTGCTATCCGTACTGCTTTGATGCGCCGATTTGGAGCTAATACAGCGAATAAAATGCTTTGTGCGTTGCGTCGGGTGCTTAAGGAAGCATTTAGATTGGATTTGATGGATGCAACGGATTATGAGAAGGCAGTGGATGTGCCGTCTATTAAGGTCAAGAAAAAACTTAGGGGTCGAGCGTTATCTCAAGATGAGATTGGGGCGTTGGTCAAGGTATGTATGGAAGATAGCACGTCCCAAGGCGTTAGAGATGCGGCGTTACTGGCAATATTGAGGGGTGCAGGGTTGCGGCGGGCGGAGGTGGTGAGTTTGCATTTGAAGGATTTTAATGCCAAAACGGGAGCGTTGGAGGTGATTGGCGGCAAGGGTGGTAATGATAGAACGGTTTATCTTCCAACTGAGGCGATGGTGATTGTGGAAGATTGGTTGAAAGTACGGAAAAGAAGACCGGGACCGCTGTTGTGTCCGATACGCAAGGGGGGAGAGGTGCAGTTAAGAAGGATGACACCCCAGGCGGTATTGTTGATTGTGCGGAAGCGGGCTTCAGAAGCTGGAGTTGAGCAGTTTAGTCCCCATGATTTTAGGAGGACGTTTTGTTCTGATTTATTGGATGCTGGGGTAGATATTGTCACGGTGCAGAAGTTGGCGGGTCATGCTAGTCCGGAGACAACGGGGAAGTATGACAGGCGCGGGGAGGAAACTAAGCGCTCTGCCGTGCAGAAGTTGGGTATGGGTTCTACGTCGAGGAGTAAGTGATTTATATGTCAATCAAAAAGTTTTAAAACGTAACAAAAACATCAATTTTGCTCTGACGGATTGTAATTTAAGAGTTGAGTATATTCGCAACTGACGGCATCTCGCCTGCATCTTTCGGTATCGATATAAGGTCAGCAACTCAGCCAGCATGATAGCAAGCTCCTCTCAACGAATCCAACTGCGTGACTACCAACTTGATTTAATCCAACAAGTCTTCCGCCATTGGGGGTGGGGAGAACATAGTCAAGTCATATAACTTCCTACAGGTGGTGGTAAAACAATTATTTTTTGTGCGATCGCTTCGGAATTCATCATAAAACAAGAACCTGTAGTGGTTATTACCCATCGCCAAGAATTAATCACCCAAGCCGCAAATAAACTAGAAGCCGTTGCCGGTGCAGAAGTAGTATCATAAAAGCCGGACATAAACCCAATCCCGATTGTTTACTACAAGTAGCATCCATCCAAACCTTAGTCCGTCGTCAACCACCGCCAGCATCCCTGGTGATATTTGATGAAGCGCATCACTGCCACAGCCGTACCTACGCTACAGTATTTCGTCATTACGCAGAGCGGGGAAGTTATATAATAGGCTGTACCGCCACACCATTACGGACAGATGGCAGGGGATTACGGTGGTTGTATCCCACATTCCGCACCTTGAGTGTCACAATCGGTAATCACTTAATTTATCTCATACTTTGAGATAAAAATTATGCTGGCATAGTGTTTGATATCAGTCAAAGCAAGGAGATTAAGTATATAAACTAGCTTTGTTTTATTCTAAAAAACAGTAAAAACACCTTTGTGACAGTTAGGGTGCGGAATGTGGGTTGTATAGTGGCAAGCGATAATAATTTCTAGCTTACTCAAGCTTATAGATATAAATTGCATTCAAAAATATGAGTTTCTCTGGTCAACAATGTAAAAAAATAACAGATGCTTTAATTGATGCTTTTCCTAACAAAGCTTCATTAGAACAAATGTTATCATTTGAATTAGATAAAAACCTAGACTCAATCGCAGGGGGTAGTAGCTTACAAGATATAGTCTTTAATTTAATCAAAACATCAAAAGCTGAGAATTGGATTGAAGATTTAATAAAAGCTGCACGTAGGTCAAACTCTGGAAATTCCAGCTTAAAAGCTATTGCAGAAGAATTGTTAGTAAATTATCAAGACGAATCATCTGCTCCTTACCTTAACTCTCAAACAGGACAAACTACTCAGCAACAAAAAATCTTGATTTTGACAGCAATCCCCTACGGGCTGCGCTTGGATAAAGAAATACGAGAAATTGAAGATGCTATCCGCAGAGCAAATAAACGGGATTTGTTTGACATTAAGACAAGAACTGCTGTCCGTCCTCAAGATATTCGCAGGGCAATTGCAGAAGAAAAACCCCAAATAGTCCATTTCTGCGGACATGGCTCGGAAGATGGTAGTTTGCTGTTAGAGGATGATGGGGGAAATAATAAACCTGTAGTACCCCAAGGGTTAGCGGCACTGTTTAAACAGCATAGTAATTATGTAAAATGTGTATTATTTAATGCCTGTCATTCAGTGAAAATAGCTGATGTCATTAGTGAGCATATTAATTATGCCATTGGTATGAATCGGGAAATTGGTGATAAGGTTGCGATTGTATTTGCTCAGGGTTTTTATGATGGCTTGGGGTATGAGTCAGAAGATAATCAAGATGTATTTGAAAAAGCTTTTGATGAAGGTTTAGTTGCAATTGCATTGGAAGATTTTCCTCAAGAATCCATACCAGTTTTGAAAAAAAAACTTTAAAAGAGAATCCTGTAGCAGAAGCAGAACTAAAATTAAATACAAATATATATATTGAACGTCCTCCGATTTCGGTAATATCTGAGTCTGTAATTATTCAAAAATCTGAGCCTACATCTGTCAATAAAAATGAACTACCAGTTAATTTTCAATTAGCCTCTCCCCATATTCAAGGTTTTTCAAATTTTAATTTTGAGGTCGTAACGGTTAACGTTCAAGGACAAATAGCTAGTAGGCATAAAGGACAAGCAGAATACTTCACGGAGGATTTGGGGAAAGCTATCAACTTAGATATGGTATATATCTCAGGTGGAAATTTTTTAATGGGATTACCTGATGCTACAGAGCAAAATAAAAATGAACAACCCCATCATCAAGTAATTATTCAGCCATTTTTTTTAGGTAAACACCCAGTCACTCAAGCTCAATGGAAAGTGGTAGCATCACTTCCTGAAATTGAAATTAAGTTAAATCCAAATCCTTCTTACTTTAAAGGTGATAATCGTCCTGTTGAAAATATTAGTTGGTGCGAGGCGAATGAATTCTGTCAGAGACTTTCTAAATATACAGAGCGTGAGTATCGTTTACCTAGCGAGGCAGAGTGGGAATATGCATGTCGTGCTGGAACAGAAACTCCATTTCATTTTGGAGAAACATTATCTACGAATTTAGCTAATTATTTAGATGCCCAAGTTTACAAAACTTCCACAAAAGGGAGATACATAGGTAAAACAACAACTGTTATGAAATTTCTGCCAAATTCTTTTGGATTGTACGATATGCATGGCAATATACGAGAATGGTGTTTGGATTACTGGCATGATAACTACCAAGGGGCACCATCTGATGGGAGTGCTTGGTTAGCAGGAGGTAGTAATTTATATAAAGTATTACGTGGTGGTTCTTTTCTATCTAAGCTTGAAGATTGTCGCTCAACCTATCGCTACAAAGATGTGCGTAGCAGCAAAAAATATAGTAATGGCTTTCGGATTGCTTTATCTTCTGTCTAAGGAAAAATATTGGAAACTAAATTAGTTAACTAATTTTATTTCAATGGCAACAGGTCCATTAAATGTAAAACCTATATTAAAAGATATTCTAGAGGCAGTTTTCAGGGAGTTCCAATCTTTATCATCCACATTGTTTCTATGAAAAAAAATCCGATTACCTCTTCCATCGACAGTAACAAAACCATGTTCTGCTTCTAATCTATGAACACTCCCAAGAAATAGTTTATTGGCGTGATTATCTTTTACAACATCAAGCACTTTGATACGTACTTCATATTGTATAGGTGCTTTACGCAAATTGCTAAAAATCTTTTTTGATTCATTTATTTTCTCTAAGTCATTGCTTTCAAACGAGTATCTAGCATACCAGAACTGTGCATAATAATTTTGGTCTCCTTTAGAAAAAGCTTTTCTATAGTAGTAAGTCAGGTTTTCTATATCTGAAGAATCTATTATTTTCATTATTTGGGCGTATTCATAGTTCAATTCTTTATTTGAGTTTTGATGACTATTTAACGCTTTCTCTAAACAAGACTTAGCTGACTCTAGTTCATTTTTGTTTTTATAAAAATTAGCTAAACGCATTGTAATATAAGGGTCTCTATAATTATTTTCAAATGCATTTTTTAGCGCTTTTAAAACTCTTTCATTATCGTTAATAAGAGTAGCAAAATCTGCCTCTGAGTTATTTACAAAAGAATCTTCTGGGTATTGTTGTTTTGTGGTTTCAATAATTTTTTCAATGCCACGAATTGCGTCTTCAATATTACGATCTGTTGAATCTGGTTCTTCCAGAACATATTTTAATTCATCAATAGCTAATTTGAGTTGAGTACCTCTAGCGTGACGATCTGATTGTGGTTTACCAATCAAATCATCTAATATTGAAAGTGCTTTATTATGAAATTTTTGCCGCTCTAATGGATGCTGCGCTTGACGTGCCCGTGTTGCTGCTAACTCTGCTTGAGTATGGACTATAGAGCTATCTCTCGGTTCAATCTCTTGAGCCAGTTCCAAGTATTCCTCAGCTAGTTGATAATTACCATCAGGATTAATCCTTTCATAATTCGCCATTTGTTGGTAGAGATAACCATCTCCACCAACACATTCTCTTGCAATATCAAAAATAGCCCTGATATCTTCAGGCGATACGAATATATCTTTCAGTGATTTTGCATTTATTAGTTTACGAAAAGACTCTCTATCAGTGTCATAAGAAATATTAAGGTGTTTTAAAAATCGAATATACTCGTTGTAACGGTCAGCATCCTCCGTCAGAACTTCTTCAAAAACAATTTGAGCAATTTGTGGATGTCGAGATGTGTAATAAAAATCGCCTCTAGTAGCCTTTCCTTTTACTTGAACTATATGTTCAAGAGGTGCAAATAGTTTTTCCTTAAAATCATTGAATACAATGTCATGCACCCTCGCTATAAGTCCCGCTCGAACTGGTGTACTAAGGCGATTAAGAAGACAAACAGTAAGGTAAACATCTTGTGCTTGCTTAGGATAAATATTTTTGTACTCATCCACGATTATTTCTTCAAATGGACGTCCCATAGTTGCTTCATGCAATGCCACTAACAACTGTCTGCCAGCTTTTTCTTCAAATTCTTTTACTCTTTCTTCAACAGTTTTTTTCTGAAGATAAGAACCTAGCGAATCATGTTTTGACAATAAATCAACAAGAGTTTTAATCTCATTTTTACTAAGATATCCTAACTTATAAGTATTATTTACATAGTCCGAAAGACTATTGCATGACATATTCCACTCATTTAATCTTTCTGCTGTTACTATAGTAATTGGAACATCAAATTGACGTGCATCTTCAAGTAGTTTTAATATTAAAGTAATATTATCTGCTGCTGTATCTATAAAAATAAAAATTCGTTCATTGGTAAGTCTATAAAGTTCTCGTATAGCATCAAAAATGATAGTACTAAAAGGATGCATGAATAAACAAATTACATCAGCTTGAGTAGCTGCCTCCCATGCTACTCTTCTGATAAATATTGTTTTTCCTGCTCCTGCTTCGGCTTTAATTAAATAAAGTTCAGAAAGCGTAGACCTGTCACTCTCAGGTTTCAATATAACATCGCAAAGTACTGTATCAGTAAGACGTCGCCTTACATCAAAACCTTTAATAATCGGATACCATCCCAAATCAAATCCTCTGTAAAATTGTTTGGGGTTACTTTCCTGGGTTTCTATTGCATCATGTACGTACTCTACGTCGTGAGTTAATAAATCCTTCACAGAGCCTATAACTGGCTCATTTTTAATAAATTTTCTTTGTATTGGATGTTGAATCTGAAGAGCTTGTGCAAGAGGTCTCAAATTTTTTGAAATCGATTGGTCAAGACATTTTAGAAAATCCTCGAATCCACTTTCTAAAATTGTAATTCTTTTGGATTCCCAAAGTTTTTTTTCAATTTCTGTAGCTTTAGATTGCACTAAATAGTATTGCGGTCTATTTTTAACTTCATTTAAGACTTGAAGAAGGACAGAACGTAAACCTGCATCTTGAGAACTTTGTCCTATAAAAATTACCGTACTCTCATGACACCACTCATAGAATATCTTAAACAATTGATTTCTATTTTCTTTATGAGTAACATATTGGTCAGTGGATAAAATGAGAGGTAAGTTTGGGTCTTGGGTTCTAGTAATACAACCGTGAAGCTTTAGCAAAGCGAGGCTATTTGCCGATTTGAGTTTATCATCTATCCGGTCATTATTTGAGATAAGTGGAACTAAATCTTGAACTCGATTTTTACTCTTTTCATAAGCAGTTTCGACTAATCGATCAAAATTTGTTGTAATAATGCCCCTCCATCTGAATGTTGGTAAAATAGAATAAAAATCTGCTGGTTGAATATCTCGAAAGTGGTTAGCGATGAAATCCTGAACTGTTCCTAAGTCAGTTTCCGAAATAGCTAATTCAGTTATCCATTGCAAAGATTCCTGGCTATATTCCCCATTCAGAAATCTTTTAGACAAAGCATCTCCCAAGCTATCTAAGGATGGTGCGTGCTTTCCGTTTGATACTTGGCGAACAAGCGATACCCCTGTGCCAAGAAAAAGCACTACCTGACCAGATTGCACTGAAGATATAAGTATTTCGGGCAGTTCCATATAACTCACCTAATAACAATTCATCGGATTTTAGCAACTAAAATATACCAAGGCTACTAGGGCTTTAAATCTTTTCCATAAAACGGTTTCTTACTTATTGACTTACTTTAAGCTTGGCGTTGGCGTGTAAACATTGGCAGTAAATAAAAAGAAAAGGAAGTTGAGGCATCACCTCGCAATAAAGCTGCTAAGTTACGGTTCCCACAACCATTGTCTGCTCAACCTTTTTAAAATCCCAGTGAGAAAAAATCTATAAATTTCAGTAAACCAAAAAGTTTTTTAGAAGCCTTGTAACGCGCTCATTTCAGCTCCATGATGTAATCCCACACCCCGCTTCACCTGCTTGTCGGCGTTTTAGCGAATACGGCTAGTTGTCGTTGATCGGCGATACGGAAGCCGCCACTACGTGAACGCTCTAAAACGAATGATGTTTTTCTCCTTGTATCCGAGGGCTGAAACCCTTATTTTTACGTTCGTTCTAAAAAGTTTGTGGTTTACTGAATTTCTTAGTTGAAAATATGCTTTCCAGAAATAACATTGGTTTTCCCACTCGAAGGTGCCGTAGTATTACAGCATATATGTATGTTGAGTTGGCGGTTCTTGTGATGGGTGAATCAAAGCGTAGAAAGCAAGTAGAGGGTTCTTCTTACGGTCAGCCTATACCAATCGAAGAATGCATTATTCCTTCATCTATCGATTTTGGCTATGCTGGTGATAATGAAGTTTCTAACAGTAAAAGAGATTTAGCCAAAATGCCTTCGGATTTTAAGTCCGTATTATTGGCTTGTGTATTAAAAGCTAAAAGCACATCGTCGAGAGGTATTGTTTATGCTGAAACTTTAAAGTTTTCTGGTGAAACTGGAGTGGAAGTAACGTTCCGCAATGACCTTGAAACCTTTGTCCATTCCCGTTGTAATATTGGCAGGCATAAAGCAAATGAACTTGTCGCAAGACTAAAAGAAGTTGATTACGAAACGAGTAGGGTAATAGGTTTACTAGGTGGTTCAAGTAAACCCGTGTTAAGCATAAACGTTTACACCCTACCTCAACTCCAGATACTGCTCAAAAATCTCGAAGAAGATACTCGCGCTTCATAAAATTTCTTACCCGGACGGCGTTGTGTTGCACCATGTCAAGCACTAAAATTTGGCAATATTTTAAGCAATCGCTCTCTTAAAGACGCAATATATTAATCGTGACCAAAACCCGCAACTTTACTCGTTATTTAATCAAAGCTCTGGGGAATGGGGATGATTAGAGAATCGCGGAAACGTTTATATGTTTATTTGGATAGTTAAATGTTAAAAGAAATTCACCTCCAGCAAGTTGGTCCGGCTGACCATTTTGATGTTGAATTTGCCGATAGACTCAATATATTTACTGGCGATAATGGTTTAGGTAAAAGTTTTTTACTCGATGTTGCTTGGTGGGTTCTTAGTGGAAACTGGGTAGAACAA
>JBCCLY010000095.1:0-9451 GCA_039026655.1 Cyanobacteria bacterium P01_C01_bin.38
ATCGAAATCATCGCCTATAACCAGTGTCCTGCTTGGATTACAGGCTTTGAAAAACCTTGACAAATTTAGTGTAGTTTTCATGTAGATGCACTTCATATAAATATATTAATCATCATTCCAAATCCAAGTATTAAACTTGAATTCCTCGCTCCCAAGTTAATTACGAGGTATGACCGATTAATTTTTCCCTGATGCTTGAGAACACGTATCTAGCAAGTCAAACCGATATCGGATTTTGACAAAAATACGTGGCTTCAACTATAGCTCTTTTGTATCAAATCGTTTTATCGCTTTGTACTTTTCAGTGTAAAAAACTGCCTGGTACAATTGCTTAGTTGGCACTTAAGTATTAATTGTAGCAAATCAGGCATATCATTTTTTCAAAAAATCGTCAAGTTGTCTACGTATATATACTATTCCTTTTTGAAAAGAAATAAATTAGTGTTAATCTTCGATACAGCGATAATTATTTCTATGAAAATTAAGGTAAGTTTGCTAAATTTAGGGATTAGACGAAATCCCGAGAAGTTTAGAGATGCTTTAACTTTCAAGCTTTCGTAAACAGCAAAATCTTAAAATAATGGTCAAATCCAGATATTCTAGAATGCCCCCTGGCATCACTAATTAATTTGTTTAAAAATCCACTCTATCGTTTTTATGGAAGTTGTAGCACTAATTCTTATGAGTATTCTTGGTTTGATTGACGTGTATAATATGGGTTTTATTTATCAGGTAATAATTTATCTACAAACAAAAAGAATGATGTATCTTTTGCAATATATTAGCTATTAATGTTTTGGGTAATACACGTTTAATTAAGGCGATCGTATTCTCGTATTATTTGTAGCCCTTTGACTTGAAAATAAAGGCCACTCTAGAGTAAAAAGGCTACATTAAACCAAAAATGTAAGATTTTATAGCTTATATAGGTCTAGAGTCCATTTGTACTAATTTTTGGGTGGTATTTTCGCCTTCTCGTGAATATTGTTGAGAACACAAAGCGTGAAAATATAAATTCTTCTACTTGTTGATTTCGATTTTAGATTTTACATTTGAATGATTCCGCTAGAGCCTTCGAGACGTATCCGTTGTTGAAATTCATCTGGCTGGTGCGAGATTTCATGGGAAAACATCTCGTGACGAGAAAAGCAGGAAAATCTAAAATCGAATTGACTTATATAAATTTATTCATCTTCATTCCAAACTTGAACCAAAACGTGCGAAGAGGTTTAAATGCCGGAGATATTATCAGTTTCCTCCCGCGATCTGGAAGTACGTCGCGAAAAACTACGTCGTCATAGAAATTTACAAATTATTGGTGCAATTTGGCGTACCTTCGCACTTACAGGGTTAGCTAGTGGTTTGCTGTGGTTTTTGATTCAACCAATATGGGTACTCAAAAGCGAGAAAGATATTACTGTTTCCGGAAATCAGTTGCTTTCAGATGAAGTGATACAGTCAAAAATGCAATTGTCTTATCCTAAATCCTTATGGCGCGTTGAGCCTAGTCGTCTGAGTGCATCTCTAAAGCAGCAACCAGCCATAACTCAAGCATCCGTAACCCGTCGTTTGTTTCCACCGGGGTTAAGAGTTGAAGTTGCGGAAATAGTGCCGGTAGCAATAACTCAAACTAAAACTAAAAAGAATGGTGATTCTAAAAATCAAGAAGCGGTAAGAGGATTATTAGACATCAATGGTGTTTGGGTTTCCTTGGAAAACTATAAATCAATCAAAGCCTCACAATTACCTACCTTGGAATTCATTGGCTCTCCTGCTTCTTGTCGTGGAGTTTGGAAACAGCTTTACCAAGCAATGGTTGAAAGTTCGGTAAAAGTGATGCAGGTTGATTGTCAAGACCCGTCGAATATAATTTTAAAAACACAACTAGGTTTAGTACATATCGGAAGCCCGACATCTAAACTAACTGAAAAAATTAAATTGTTAGCAAAAATCCGTCGTTTACCTGCACAAATAAATATGAATCAAATTGAGTTTATAGATTTAACAAATCCAGAAACAATTTTAGTACAGATGAACCATAAAACAGTCCGAATAGATTCTTAGAATGCTTAAAAATATTGAGTAAACCTAAATGTATAAAACACTCCTAGTTTATCAATAAGATTTATGCTGATAAATATATATTAACGATTGCCCCAATGGAGTAACCAAAACGATAATAAACATTCTAAGTTGGTCATAATATTCAAAAAACAATCAAAAACCTACCGTTAGGGAGTGTAACTCGAATGCTTGTTCTAGTTACGCTCGACATGAGAAGGTGCAAGGTGTAAGCCTAGAGGCAGGTGATGATGAGTGGCTTCAAGCCCGCAAAGCAATCTACCTGTCACAATTTGTGAAACTATTAGTCAATGTTTTTAAGACGCGCCCCCAAGTCAGTTATGCAAGGAGAAAATAAAGTTTTGAGTTAAAAATTTATTTTACATGAAGACAATTTATGTACTTGTAACTTGGAATATCTCTTGTAATGGGGATTTTAAGATCATCATAAAAGCGCTCGTATCAGTGTTCTACTTGTTTAATTGTTTTCAATATTTATAGAATCAAACCAGTATTTATGGCTACAAGTTAGGAAAAACAAACACTATTAGTTGTAAAATTGATGACCAATATCCATTAAAACAACAAGGAGGGGTTGCGAACCATACATGAAGACAGTAACAAGTAAAAATAGTCGTCGTCAGTATAACCGATACAGTTCTTTCTTCAAGTAAATATTAAGTATACTTCTCTAAAACTAGTTGTTCATCATCAAATGTTGACAGTTAGTAATTAAGAAAAACTGTTCGCGTTCTTAATCCTGTACGTAGTAGTTGAGGATGAGAATACTGCCACAACATTCTTGCGATCGAATTCAACAAGAGTGTTTATCGGCAAGTTGACGCGAGCGGGTAGATCGCACCCCGATATAGAACCGATTAATAATGGGTAGGTAACAAAAGCCCAGAGGGCATACACCTTCCCCTAGCCCATTATTTTTGCGGAAATTGTGACCCCTAAAAGTCGTTTATCTGAATGCACGTAAATCCAATGACACTTGATAATAACCAAGGGCTTACCTATAAAAACTCGCAGTCTCCCGGACAGCAAGGAATCTCGTTAGCAGGAATTAGTACCAATAACCCTTTTGGTCATTCTGGGCTTAGTTTGGGACAAAACGGTGAAAATAACCATTCTCCCGAAGAAAATCCTGTTGGGGATATTATTCCCGGCAGAGTTGCCAATATAAAAGTAATCGGTGTAGGCGGTGGTGGTGGAAATGCCGTCAACCGGATGATTGCTTCCGATCTTAGTGGAGTAGAATTTTGGTCGATTAACACCGATGCTCAAGCTTTAACGATGGCTGCGGCTCCTTGTAGGCTGCAAATCGGACAAAAGCTAACGCGGGGTTTAGGTGCAGGTGGTAATCCTGCCATCGGTCAAAAAGCAGCAGAAGAATCCAGAGATGAAATTGCTACGGCTTTAGAAGGAGCCGATTTAGTGTTTATCACTGCTGGAATGGGAGGCGGTACCGGCACGGGTGCAGCATCGGTTGTAGCTGAAGTAGCCAAGGAAATGGGTGCCTTAACGGTTGGTGTAGTTACCCGTCCGTTTGTATTTGAAGGTCGTCGCCGTACCACTCAAGCTGAGCAAGGAGTTGAAGCCCTCAAAAGTCGGGTAGATACTTTAATCATCATCCCTAATAACAAACTCTTGGAAGTGATTCCAGAACAAACACCCGTCCAAGAAGCTTTTCGTTATGCAGACGATGTATTGCGTCAAGGTGTACAAGGCATATCCGATATCATCACAATTCCTGGTTTAGTAAATGTTGACTTTGCCGACGTGCGAGCCGTGATGGCAGATGCAGGTTCTGCTTTGATGGGAATCGGTATTGGCTCTGGCAAATCGCGTTCTCGGGAAGCGGCGATCGCGGCAATTTCTTCGCCTTTACTCGAATGTTCTATTGAAGGCGCAAGGGGCGTTGTATTTAACATCACTGGTGGAAGCGATTTGACTTTACATGAAGTAAACGCTGCTGCTGAAGCAATTTACGAAGTAGTCGATCCCAATGCGAATATTATTTTTGGGGCAGTAATTGATGACAGGCTCGAAGGAGAAGTCAGAATTACCGTAATTGCTACCGGGTTTACAGGTGAAATCCAAGAAAGGCAACAGCAAGCTGCTACCCCTAACAATCGAGTAGCCCCACCGGCAGCATCCGGGCAACGGCGACAGATGCCACAACCATCTACCTCTGGTGCTAATTCTCAAAAACAACCCCAATCCGAACCAAAACAAAAACCCGGATTAGAGATTCCTCCGTTTCTTCAGAAACGCCGAAATCCCAATAACTAAGCAGCGGTCAAAGTATCGGAAAACGGGGGCGCATCTTGTAATAATTTGTGAGCCTCCCATAATTCCAAATACATCTGCGACCCTCCTTCGTAAAATTTAGTTTCAATCCGAAAGACCTCAATCGCTACACAGGGTAGGCGATTCAATCTATTATGCCTAAATTTTTCATTTTGCTTTTTAGGATTTTACTTAAGTGTTTTTACTGGGCAGGATAGTAAATTATTGTATGCTGTTTCCCCGATTACTCAATTTAAAATTGTTTTACAAAAGCCGATTTTTACGAATTGTGTAATATAATTACCCAGCGCTACGGTTTTTAATTGCTTCTTCCACCCACTGGATAAACTTTTTACCCAAATTTGTATTGCTAAGCCGATCGATTTCGCGAATACCAGTTGGGCTAGTAACGTTAACTTCAGTAAGATAGCCGCCAATTACATCAATACCTACAAAAGTTAAACCGGCATCCTTTAGAGTGGGGGCTAATTGAGTACAAATTTCCCGTTCTCTAGCAGTAATTTCAGTTCGAGCAACCGTACCTCCGGCTGCCATATTATTGCGAAATTCTCCAGGTGCAGAAAGACGGTTGAGTGCCCCCACAGGTTCGCCGTCAAGCAGAATAATTCGTTTATCTCCCTGCTTAGCTTCGGGTAAAAAAGTTTGTAGCATAACTGGTACTTTTCCTCGTAGAGTACTAAGCTCCACAATCGAATTAAAATTGCGATCGCCCTTATCTAAAAATAAAATTCCTTCCCCTGCTTTGTTTCCCAATGGTTTAAGAATCGCAGCACCCTTATCTTCTACAAACTTCCAAATCACATTTTTATCGGCACTAACAATGGTTTCTGGAATAGCTTGGGTAAACTGGAGAGCATACATTTTTTCGTTAGCATCTCGAATACCTTTAGGGCTATTAACAACCAAAGTTTTGCGAGCGTCGATATAGTCCAAAATATAAGTAGCGTAGAGATAAATATCATTTACTGGTGGATCTATCCGCATAAACACGGCATCCATAGTTTCCAGATTGCAATAAGTTTTTTCACTTAACTTGTACCAGGGTGAGCCAGCTTTGTAGCCTGCATCAGTCAACTCAACCGGAATAATTTCAACTCGTTGAAGATGTGCCCAAGCACTGCTGTCTATCACACTCAACCCAAACGTTTGAGTTATCCAAACTTCATGTCCCAAAATACAAGCAGCTTCCATCATGGCAACACTAGTATCATGAGTGGGATCTAAATTCTGGATGGGATCAATAATAAAAGCCAGTTTCACGCGATTGCCTCGATTTACCCTTCAAAAAATTGCGGTGATTCATTTAAAATTATCCCTCCTTTGTGTAATACCGCTTCATTTAAAAGGGAGTAGGGAGTAGGGAGTAGGGAGTAGAGGAGATGAGGAGAATAAGATTAATTGCTGTAGTATCAAATGTTTTCAACCTACTAATAACTATCTTAACTCCTAACTCCTAACTCCTAACTCCTAACTCCTAACTCCTAACTCCTAACTCCTAACTCCTAACTTGCTACTCCCTAAATCAAAAACCCCACCCCGCAATTGTGGGTGGGGTTGAGTGTCAAGAAATTTTCAAACTATCAGCCATATTTTCTTTCTTAGTTAAGCTAATAGTTCTTCCAATTTTCCTTGAGACTCTAAAGCGTAAATATCATCGCAACCACCGACATGGGTATCATTAATAAAAATTTGCGGTACCGAACGTCGTCCATCTCCTCTATGAGCCATCTTTTCTCGTGCTTCTTCATCTCCATCAATAGCGTATTCGGTAAATTCAACCCCCTTCTTTTTTAATAAACCTTTGGCACGTATACAAAACGGGCAAGAACTCCAAGTGTAAATCTCGACTTTGGCAGTCATAACGTCCTCTTGTTGACTTAGCAATTCTTAATTCTAGAACGTTATATTTAACTGTGAATGCTCAATACGTATTATGTAATACTTTTAATACAAGCTTTTCTGGGCTGACATATTATGTTTGTAAAAAATAAAACTAATATTTAATATGCTGTCAGTGTTAATTAAGACTGAAATTATTTTTTAAATACAGGGTAAGTGCGAATGAGCCTGCTATCAGGAGAAATAGAAGACTCATCCAAAGGCACAAACCACGGTGATTGTGTTGGCTGTAATCCAGGTGCGTAACGATTTAATAGTATTTCAGGTTAATTACGGTATACATCAGTATTCACACGGATATATTCATAAAATGCAAAAAAAATGCCCAGTGTTTTCCGCATGATAGTTACCAATTACCAATTACTAATAAGAGTTAGGAGTTAGGAGTTAGGAGTTAGGAGTTAGGAGTTAGGAGTTAAAAGTTAGGAGTTGGGGATTGGGCATGGGGCATAGAATTAGTAATGATTATTTATTCACCACTACTCCCCATCTGCCACTTCTACCAATTCCCAATGCCCTATTCCCAATGCCCTATTCTCCTTTTCTCCCCATCTCCCCAGACATAAAATTACTCCTGAAGAAAATTTCCCCAGGAGCTAATTGTTTATTTACAGCACTTTGCAGTTAAATGAGGTACATTCTTCTACTCCCTACTCCCTACTCCCTACTCCCTTATCACGATATGTTCCGTACCTCATTAAGATGAAATCCGCTGTAAGTTGTAATTTTCCAGTGCTTATCCGGATGCAGCAGCGTATTGAATTAGCTGTCCCAAACGTTCTCTTAAAGTTTCTAAGCCGAGACGCTCGTGGGCAGAAATAAATACTGACATGGGATATTCTTCTCTAGCTAAAGCTAAAGTTTCGCTATTGGCTTTGTCGATTTTGTTGAAAACTACTAACCCAGGACCTGGTGTTACGGGCATTTGGGCTAATATATCCCTGACTGAACGAATATGACTCAACCAAGCTCCATGAGATAAATCGACTAAATGCACTAAACCATCTGCTTCGGTTACTTCTTCCAAAGTGGCTCGGAAAGCATCCATTAACGCTTCTGGTAATTCGTGGATAAACCCTACTGTATCTGTGACTAGAATTTCTTGAGCTTCTTGGGTTACAGCATGGGGAACTACCAAACGGCGCGTTGTTGGATCGAGGGTTGCAAATAACTGATCTGCCGTGTAAACAGATGCATTAGTTAAAGCATTGAGCAATGTTGATTTACCGGCATTGGTATAACCGACAATTGCAATAGTAGGTACTTCCTGATGTTGTCGCCGCTTTCGTAACCTTTCTCGATGGGCTTGTAACTGATTTACTTCTTTCTGCAAGCGAGTAATGCGACTAGAAATAGCACGACGTTCGGTTTCTAACTTGGTTTCACCCGGACCTCTCGTACCGATACCACCCCCAAGTCGGGACATTGCCTGACCTCTACCAGTTAGTCGCGGTAACATATACTCTAACTGCGCCAATTCTACTTGCAGTTTACCAGCACCCGAACGAGCGCGTTGAGCAAAGATATCTAAAATGACTTCGGTACGATCTACTACCCGAACTCCTATTTGAGTTTCTAAGTTACGAACTTGCGCTGGTGATAAATCGCGGTCAAAAACGACAAGATTTGCTCCCAAAGTTTGAACAGTTAAAGCAATTTCCTGTACCTTACCTTCACCAACCACTGTTTGAGGATGAATGCGCGATCGCTTTTGTCGCATCGTCTGTAAAACAACTCCTCCAGCAGTATCTACCAAACGCCCCAATTCTGCTAAAGTATCTTGAAATTGTTGAGGTGAATCTTTCTGAGTGACAACCCCGACAATCACAACTCGATCGCGATTGCTATCGACTTCTCTACCAACAAATTCTCGCTGGAATTCTTCTTCAAGCCCTTCTACTAAATCCAGAAAGTCTTGTTTGCTCAATACATCCAGACTCATCGCTGGTGAAACACTCCAACTGGGAGAAGAATAATCGCCTTCTTCAAGCTGAGAATTTTGACTGGCAATTAGGGTGCGAGCGTCTTGAGGTGCTAAGTGTGCCAAATAAGCTTCCTTAACATACCCAGTAGCACCACCACCCCGACGTTGAAATCCGGTTCCTGTGATATTAAGTACAATTAAAGCATCTAATCTTTGCAGTGCCATAGCAGTCAAAGCTCCATCAGAAGGATATTCTGGCTTTAACTGAGTAGCAATACAACGGATACCGCTAAGTCTTTCCGCACCGTAACGCGGCAGTTCCGTCAGCGGAATTTGGGTCTTACGCGGAGTGCCTACCCCAACCCGAATCACTTGTCCTCGGCGGTTGAGATAGGCACACACTGGCTGATTTATTTCAGTACTAATTGCCGCCAGTCGCTGAGCGAATTCCGGAGTAGTAAAACTATCACCCGGTATGCGCTGGTGATACAGTCGCTGCAACTGCTTTTGCTGACTGTGTTTCAGACCCTGGAGATTACCAAAGATAGTTTCTATAGGCATCTATGACCAGTAAACTAGTCCCCCATATACATCTATGTCTATTTTACAACAGCGTTTTTCAGCTAAACTCTTTCTTTTGGTAGATGCAATATATAATTTGGTAGTTGGTAGTTGGTAGTTGGTAATTGGGGATTGGGGATTGGGGATTGGGGATTGGGGATTGGGCATTGGTAGTTGGTAGTTGGTAGTTGGTAATTGGGGATTGGGGATTGGTAATTGGTAATTGATAATTGATAATTATTCTTCCCCCTCTTCCCCCTCTACCCCCTCTTCCCCCTCTCCCCACACTCCTCAATCCCTTGGGCTATACTTGCCGAAGTATAAAAAAACCTTGTGTTCCTGGCGATGAAGATTCTGCTGATAAATGATGATGAGCAATTTATTAACCAGCTAAAAGAAAATTTAAAACAACATCGATATGTTGTTGATACGGCGCTAGATGGGCAAGAAGGCTGGGATTTTGTTGAGGCACAAGAATACGATCTGATTGTGCTGGATGTGATGTTACCAAAGCTGGATGGGTTTACTTTTTGCAGTCGTTTGCGTGCGAAAGGTTTGCAGGTTTTGGTGATGTTTTTGACTGCGAGGGCTGCTAGTGAAGATAAAATTCAAGGCTTGGATGTTGGTGCTGATGACTATGTTGTTAAGCCGGTACCTTTAGCGGAATTAACTGCTAGAATCCGCGCTTTA
>JBCCLY010000096.1:0-9421 GCA_039026655.1 Cyanobacteria bacterium P01_C01_bin.38
AAATAAATATTATTCAAAGCATTTTTTTGATTTCCTAATTATAATTACCGACTATTTCACTATTTAAGTTTACCCATTTTCAAGACAAAATATATCAATACTGTTGATTAATAATATTTGATAAGCAGTATTAGCTAAAATCCGTATAATCAACAGATTTATAAAAAAAACAAAATCAGAATATACACTGATTTAGTTATAGTCATATTCACTTTAAGATAATATATAACTCATGCGAGTGAATACTCGTATTGATCTATAACTGTTCTGTAAATGCTTTGTCAAATCTCAACAAATATATTTTTTTTCTATGAATATATTTTGCAGATGTTTCGGGTATTTTACAAGAAGCGTTATTGTAAATCGCTTTAAATAAGGTAATTATCTGGAGTCAGTTTGCTTTTTGGACTGCAAACAAAGCGATGTATCTCCTGACCGTTGCAACCGCGAGTCTGGACATTTAAGGGAAGACTTATTAAGAAAAGGAATAAAGTATGAGTCATCCGGAAATGACGGTATCGAGTGAATTACTCGATGAATTTAGAACTTGTACTCAAATACAATATAGTGGCAAATTAAATATCAAAAGCTCTAAAGGGCATAAGTGGATATTCTACTATCGATTGGGACGCATTGTTTGGGCAACTGGGGGAACTCATCCCTTCCGACGTTGGCGCAGACACATGACCCAGCATTGCCCGGATATTGATATCGATCAAATGCAGTTCAATTCCAAAGAATTATCAACTAAAAATGATTATTGGGATTATAAACTGCTTGAAGTTTTGCATGAAAACCAGAAAATCAAACGCGAGCATATAAACTCTGTTGTAGAAAAGACTATAGCAGAACTGCTGTTTGACTTAGCTCAACAGGCACATTTCAATCAAATCCAGTGCGATCGCACTAATGATGTGATATTGGAAGCGCCAATGAGCTTTACAAGCGCAGATATGTCTTTGAAGTTCATGCAAGACACGTGGAAACATTGGTCTGAAGCAGGTTTGGCTAATTTCTCTCCTGACTTAGCTCCAATTCTCCGCAGACCCGAACAGTTACAGCAGATGGTAAGTCCGGCTGTCTACAAAAACTTTGTCAATTTAATGAACGGTAAATACACTCTGCGAGATTTAGCCGTCAAAATGAAGCAAAGTCCTTTACCTATAGCTCGTTCATTACTGCCTTACGTGCTTAAAGGGATTATCGAACTAATTAAAGTTCCCGATTTGCCTTTTAAAATCGGCGATGGTCAAAATATATCAACTATAGAACCAGAACCAGAAGCACCAACTGGTCCTTTAATCGCTTGCGTTGATGATAGTCCGCAAGTTTGTCAGATGCTCGAACAGATTCTTGTTCCTCAAGGTATGAGGTTCATTAAAATTCAAGATCCCGTACAGGCTTTACCTATTTTGATTGAAAATAAACCAGATTTAATTTTCTTAGATTTGGTGATGCCGGTGGCTAGCGGGTATGAAATATGCGCTCAATTGCGTCGTATTTCTGTTTTTGCTAATACACCAGTGATTATACTTACAGGTAGCGACGGTTTATTCGATAGAGTTCGTGCCAAAGTAGTTGGTTCTACCGATTTTATTACTAAACCTGTAGTTGCTGACAAAGTAATAGGAGTAATACGCAAATATATCCAAACTCCATCACCTGTTAAAGGTGGTTCAAATTCGCAATCTTTATCATTCGGAAATTCTTGATTTATTTGCTTTTATAAACAGTACAGATATGTTTATCTGCAACCTATATTTCAGGTAAATATCTGTTGTTTATATATTCACTTTATCAAAGTAATTAAAAAATTTTATTTTGATATTGTATAAGTGTTTTTACTGAAGCTTAATTAACTTGATATGTATCAATATTAGAAGAAGATTAAGCTAAAACATTTTCAATAATTCGTTCTTAATCGCTTTCTTATTCATTATTAAATAAATTTGATAGGTAATTCTATGAGTACTATTTTAGTTGTTGAAGACGGTTTAACTGATATGCAGATGATTAGCCGTTACTTGGAACAAGCAGGGTATAACGTCATGGGAGCAAAAAGTAGTGAGGAGGCTCAAGAGAAAATCACTCAAAATAAACCTGATGTCATATTCCTTGACGTAATTTTACCTGGTAAAAGTGGTTTTGAAATATGCCGAGAACTGAAAGATAATCCTAATACTAGAACTATTCCAGTCGTTTTCTGTTCTACAAAAAACACTGATGTAGATAAGATGTGGGGTGATATGTTAGGTGCTGATGCTTTTCTTTCTAAACCAGTCAAAAAGGAAGAATTGGAAGGAGTATTGCAAAAATTGAAGAAATAAAATAAATATCACTCTTATTCATCTTACATAAACAAACGGAATAACTACGTACAAGGAATAATAACTTTGGATACGACGGCAGAAAAGTTTTTAAGCTTTAATTTAGGTGTAAAAGATACAGCAATTATTTCATTGCAAAACGTGACAGAAATTTTACCTGTATCTTTAAATGAAGTTTGCTGCGTTCCACAGATGCCTAGTTGTGTATTTGGTATCTATAATTGGCGCGGTGAAATGCTTTGGTTAATCGATCTAGAGGAAATGTTAGGCTACTTACCTTACTCTTATGGTAGTAGCTTTGTCTCTAGAATGACGGCGATTATTTTGGAAAAAGAAGGTAAATCTCTAGGTTTGTTGGTGCGACAAATTATGGATATTGAAGAGTTTAATTTAAAACAAATGAAGCCACCTGCACCAGAGTTGGTTTCTCAAGAAGTTGTTCCTTTTTTACAAGGCTATTTTATTAATTCTTCTGAAGAAATGATTGTTAATTTAGATGCTTCTGCAATCCTTCAATCTCCTTTATGGTCTATTCATAATTGAATTTAAAAAGATAAGGGATAGGGAATAGGGAACGGAAAACAGAAGAAGCTAAATGGGAATCCTATATTTGCCGTCAAAAAAACGTAATTTAAAATTTAAGGTGCCTTTAATGACTAGCGCATATCAAGAAAATACAGAAAACGGACATCACATTGTCAAAGTTGAGCAATCCGATAATTTGAGCGATTTAAGTAGCAAAAACTCGGATGTAGAAAGTAACGAGCAGCAGTTTAAGAATTGGCGAGTACAATTATCGTCAATTCTTAATCAAATTCGCATAGCCAAAGATTTGGATGAATTAGTCCAAGTTACAACCGCAGTAGTTAAAGAGAAAATACAAAGCGATAGAGTGATGCTTTATCGCTTTACTTCTTCATCATCCGGTGTTGTTTTAGGAGAATCTATTGCTAAAGGTTGGACTCCTGCAATTGGTGAAACCATCCCGGCGATGATTTTTGGGTTAGATGCTAGAGAAGAATATTTAGAAGCTGTCAGCATCAATGATATTAAGGAAGTTGAGCTAAGTGCTTACAAAACCCAAATTTTAGAAAAATTCCAAGTTAGAGCTAGCTTAACTATTCCAATTTTTGTTGCGGGTAAAATCTGGGGATTGCTAGGAATACAAAATTGTGCAACAGAGCGTCAGTGGGAAGAACGGCAGATTAGCTTGTTATCTCAAGTAACTACTGAAATTTCTCACAAATTAGAAAGCTTTGAATTACAACGAAAGCTCAAACAGCAGGCTCAAGAGTTCAAATCAATAACCAAAGTTATTGATAAAATTCAATTGGCTTCGAGTTTGGATAAGCTATTCCGCACTACTACCCAGGAAGTTCGCGAACTCATCAAATGCGACCGTTTAGCGGTTTATCGCTTCAATCCTGATTGGAGTGGTGAATTTGTTGCTGAATCTGTTGCAAGTGGTTGGGTACCACTAGTAGGTCCGGGAATCAAAACTGTTTGGGAAGATACTCACTTACAGGAAACTAAAGGTGGACGTTATCGCCAGCACGAAACTTTGGTAGCGAATGATATCTATGAGATGAATCATGCGCCCTGTCATGTCGAGATTTTAGAACAGTTCCAAGTTAAAGCCTATGTAATTGTGCCGCTATTTGCAGGGCAGAAACTCTGGGGTTTGCTGGGTGCTTATCAGAACGGTGGTACTTATGAATGGCAAGAAGATCAAGTCAAGCTGTTGCGTCAAATAGCCATAAACTTGGGCGTAGCTGTATCTCAAGCAGAATTTGCACGGGAAAGTGAAGAGAAATCGCGACAATTAGCGAAGACAGCTGAACGTCAGCAAAGCCTTATCACCCTGACTCGTAAAATTGGACAAGGGCTTGCAGAAAAAGTTACAAACTCCTCACAATTTAATGGAATTCTCCAAACGACGGTTTATGAAGTTCGTCGCTTGTTAGGAACCGATCGTACCGCTGTTTATCGCTTTAATGAAGATTGGAGCGGTGAGTTTATTGCTGAATCTGTAGGTAAAAGCTGGAAACCTTTTGCAGAAACAGAAATTGACCCAGAATTATTGCAAGAAAACGGTCATTGCGACTCTCTTCGTAATCTTGATTCCATCAAAAACCAAGATACTCATCTTCAAGATACTCAAGGAGGTCGTTACAAAAATAAAAGTAGTTTCGTCGTTGATGATGTAGAAAAGCAAAATTTTCCTAGTTGTTACAAAGAGCTTTTAGACCAATTTGAAGCTAAAGCTTATCTTACCGTTCCCATCTTTCATGGCGATAAACTCTGGGGATTGTTAGCCAGCTATCAGCATGCAGCAACCCGTCACTGGGAGGAATTTGAAGTCAGCGCAATGGAGCAGATTGCCGTACTCTTAGCAGTGGCCATGCAACAGTCACAAACATTAGATCGATACGAACAGCAATCTAAGAAAATAACATTAGCAGTAAATCGCGATCGCGCTTTATCCAAAGTCATTGATAAAATCAGACAGTCTCTCGACATAGATAGTATCTTTTTAACTACTACTCAAGAGATGCGGGCGTTATTACATACAGATCGCGTAGCAGTATATCGTCTTAATCCAGATTACAGCGGGGAATTTGTCGCCGAATCAATCAGCCCTGGCTGGCTTCCTTTAGTAGACAGACAACACCAAATCCGACGTTTACAGGAAAGCATCAATACCTGTAGCCGGATGCGGACTTTATTCCAAAGTAATGAAATAGGTTCAAATACTATAGATCCCTATTTACAAACTTCTCTAAGCAGTAAAGGTTCTGAGAATCAGTCTTATGTTGTTTCTGATATCTACGCTAAAGGATTCAACGATTGCTACCTTCAGGTGTTAGAGCAATATCAATGTAAAGCTTATGCGATTGTCCCCATTTACCAGGGACAAAAACTTTGGGGAATGCTCGCAGCTTATCAAAATGACGGCCCCCGCGAATGGGAAGATGCAGAAGTTAACCTGCTCACACAAATTGCCAACCAATTAAGTGTTGCCTTACAGCAAGTTGAATTTTTACAACAATTACAAACACAGTCTTCACAAGTAGCAGAAGCAGCAGCAAGAGAAAAGCAAGCAAGAGAATATTTGCAAACAGGAGCGATGAAACTGCTCTCGGCAGTTAGACCGGCTTTAAATGGAGATTTGACAGTACGTGCGCCAATTACTGAAGATGAACTTGGTACTATTGCCGATGCTTACAACAATACTTTACAAGCATTGCGGAAAATCGTTCTCCAAGTACAAGCAGCCGCTCAACAGGTAGCGCAGACTTCTGTTAACAGCAACGTATCGCTGAATGGATTAACAGATTTAGCGCAACAGCAATCAAGAGAAATCAGTGGCGCTTTAACCGAGATTCAGCAGATGGTTGATTCTACTCAAGAAGTGGTATCAAATGCCGAATCGGTACAAATGGCAGTCCAAAAAGCCAATCAAACCGTAGATTCCGGTGATGCAGCCATGAACATGACTGTAGAAGCCATTCAAGGTATCCGCGAAACCGTTTCTCAAACTAGTAAAAAGATTAAACGTCTCAGTGAATCTTCGCAGAAAATTTCCAAGGTTGTAAACTTAATTAGTAACTTTGCGACTCAAACCAACGTACTGGCACTAAACGCAGCAATTGAAGCTACCCGCGCTGGAGAATACGGCAAAGGCTTTGCAGTAGTAGCTGACGAAGTACGTTCCCTATCACGTCAGTCAGCAGCAGCAACCATCGAAATTGAAAAACTAGTCCAAGAAATCCAAGAAGAAACCGGCGAAGTTGCTGTCGCAATGGAAACAGGCATTCAACAGGTAGTAGAAGGTACCAACCTGGTAAACGAAACCAGACAGAACCTTAACGACATTGTTGACGCAACTGCTGAAATTAGCGAACTACTCCAGAGAATCACCGATGCAACTCAAACCCAGATGTTGCAATCAGTATCAGCCACAGCATCCATGAAAGATGTAGCCCAAATTTCTCAAAAGACTTCCACCGAAGCCAACAGCATTGCCTCAGTTTTCCAACAGTTATCTGAAATGGGACAGGAGTTGTTAGCTAGTGTAAGTAAGTTTAAAGTCAACTGATAATAAAAGTTAGGAGTTAGGAGTTAGGAGTTAATAGTTAGGAGTTATGAGTTAGGAATTAGGAGTTATATCAGGACTTACTTACGAATTCTGGAATAATAAACATTCTTAACTAAACGAAATTTGATACAACTGTACCTTAATTCGTAACGAATGCGTAAGTCCTATATATTTCAATTCCTAATGAACAACTTCTAATTTCTAAAAGTTAAAAGCAATAAATGAATAATTAATTAGGGTTTGAATATGGGAGGGTAGCGTTTGGCAACAAGTATTATACAGAATAAAAGTTTTAATTTTGCTCTAGAAATAATCCATCTTTATACTCAACTTCAACAGCATAAAGAATATGTAATTTCCAATCAATTACTCAAATCAGGTACTAGTATTGGAGCCAATGTTGAAGAAGCCAGCGGAGGTCAAAGTCGAAAAGACTTCCTAGCAAAAATGTATATTGCTTACAAAGAAGCCAAAGAAACAAAGTATTGGTTACGATTATTAAAACATTCTGACTTGGTAAAAATTGATGTAAATCAAGAACTTATATATATAGATGAAATTATTCGTATCTTGAGTTCAATAGTAAAAACAACCGAACAATCAATAAATAAACAAATTAAATAACTCCCAACTCTTAACTCCTAACTCCCAACTCCCAACTCCTAACTCCTAACTCCTAACTCCCAACTCCTAACTCCTAACTCCTAACTCCTAACTCCCAACTCCTAACTCTTCAAATCATGATTACTGACTCTTCTATCCGCGAACAAGGGTATATATATTTTCTCAGCGAAGCTCCAGAATTACTGCAAACTATTGAAGAAGAACTTTTCGGTTTAGTTGAAGATCGAACTACCAATAGAGTGCATAATTTAATGCGGGCTACTCATACGCTTAAAGGTGGGGCTGCCAATGTTGAATTAGAATCAATTACTAAAATAGCTCATTCTTTAGAGGATGTTTTTAAGGCTTTATATAATCCTGAAGTCGAAATTGATTCTCATCTGCATTCTTTATTATTACAAGCTTTTGAGTGTTTGCAATTATGTTTAACTTCGGAAATCACGGGAACTCAAATTGATGATGATGAACTGATGCAGCGTGCTGCTTCAGTTTTTGCCGATTTACAGGAAAAGCTTGGTGATGCTTTTGGTGCTGAAGCTCATATTCCTACTTCTGAGGAATTAGGTTTTGATATTGTATTATCTATTTTTGAAACTGGTGTTACTCAACGTATAGATAGTATTGATGAGTTAGTTAAAAATCCTCCCGATACTGCTGAAGTTGCTGCTTTTTTACGTACTCAAACTGAAGTTTTTACTGGCTTATCGGAGTCTTTAAATTTACCTGGATTCGGTGAAATAAATCAAGCTATTATTGCTGCATTAGATGCCAATTCTTCTCAAGCTTTGGAAATTGCTAAAGTTGCCAATCACGATTTACAGCAAGCACGAGAAGCTGTTTTAGCCGGTGACAGAGAACGTGGTGGAGAACCTTCTCAGGATTTACTTGCTTTTTCACAATCCGTACCAAGCAATTCTCAAGATCGAGAGACGGAAGATTTAAATGTATTACAATCAAATTTACCTGAAGATATTTCTGTAGGTGTAATAGCTGAATCTTTACAAAATGAATCTAAAAATAAGTCTTTAAGAAGTGAAATCGAACAATTATACAAATTTTTTACAACTGGTAATTTCGACACCGAACCTCTGAAGCCAAAATCAGCCAAGTTTCATTTAAAAGTAATTCGGTATGTTATTGGTTGGTTTAATCATGAATTAAATATTCCAGAAGATAAACTTGGTTTACATTTACTGATTCCTAAAAATAATATTGATAATTCGGTTGAATATGTTGAAAATTGGCTACAAGAATTTCTAGAATTTGTACAAGAAGATTCGGATTCTTCTAGTCTTTGTCTTTACCGTTTGGGGGGTATTTTAACAGTACTTTTAGCTGTAGCCAAGTTTAAGTGCTATCAAGAAAATTTATGCGATTTTTCCGTAATCGAAACTTTACAAAGCAAGGTTTCAGATATTGCTAAAGAATATAAAAATTATTCTCCTGTTACTGAGTCTGATAAGGAATGGCTTGATAGTTTAAAATTACAAAATCTGCTAGAAATTAAAAAAGCAGTTAAAGAAGAAAATCAAGAAGAAATTCAAGAAACAGTTGCTCCTGAAATTCTCCCTAATCCAGGAGAAAATATGCTGGAAGCAATTTGGGGAGAAGAAATAGATTCTAATTTAGCGTCGAATATTGACTCTGAAGAAACTATTTTGGAACAATCTTCGTTACCAGATACAAGTAATGATGAAGATTCCCCTCAGACAATTATTCAGTATCCTGCTAACGAAGTTACTCAAACCGAACAAACTGATAAAAAACCTGCCGTACCCGCTAGAAACTCTAAACTACCTTCTTTTGTACGTGTAGATGTAGAAAGTTTACAGCGTCTCAATTATTTAGCAGGGGAATTGCTAATTTATCAAAAACGCCGAACTTCTCAAGATGAGCAGTTGAAAAAAACGGTTAAGCAATTATTTGAAAAACTGCAAAGACATCAACAAACTTTAGAACAATTACGAGAATTACCCTTTCATGCTCAAAAAGTAGTATCGCGAAATACGCTGAATGTTGGTTCTGTAGACTTTGATTCCTTAGAAATGGATGATTATACAGAGTTTCATTTAGGGTTGCACGAAGCTACCGAACAAGCAACACAATTTCAAGAAATTTTAGAATCAGCAGATTTAATTATTCAGCAATCTGCTCAAGTTCATGATAAGAAACAACGATTAGCACTTGGTATTATTGATAATTTGGTTGAAGCAAGAATGTTACCTCTAGGCAATATTCTTAATCGCTTCCCTCAAATGGTACAAAATCTTACCAATATTCACGGTAAAAATGTCGAATTGCGGTTGAGTGGTGGCTCCGTTTTAGTAGATAAAGCAATTGCAGAAAAGCTTTACGATCCATTGTTACACTT
>JBCCLY010000097.1:0-9417 GCA_039026655.1 Cyanobacteria bacterium P01_C01_bin.38
GGTTTTTTCAATGTCGGCTACTGTCAAGTTAACTGGTGCAAAGAAGGCTATATCTCGATCGGATGGTGGATAAGTAGAATAATTTTTGAATTTGGGTGTCAATATATCTTCTTCGTCAACCGCATCTAAAAGCACTTCTAAGTTCAGTTGAAATACATAGACATCATCTGGTAAATCTTTTTCGCTGCGAACTTGGGGATGCACTTGTCCGAATACACCTAAGCTGTTTCCTCCTACCCACAGGGAAGCGGTACGCCCTGGATGCAAACGTTCGTCACGTCTATCTGGCTGGTATTCTACCTGCAATCCCATGAGTTTAAAGACGCTTTCTAAAACACCTTTGGCTTCAAACCAACTGATGGATTTTTGACTACCTCCGCTCATCCACTTACTGGAAGTAATATCACCGCCGATGATTCCCCCTAGAGTTTCTGCTTCTTGAAAACCGTCTTCTTCTTGCCAGAAAATTCGTCCGATTTCAAAACCGTTGAGGGCACCGTTTCCTTGTTGAATATTGTATTGAAATGCATCAATTAAACCGGATATCAAATCGGTTCGCAATGCTGAATATTCTGCAAATAAGGGGTTACTTAAAACTACCTGTCTGTCTTCTCCGGGTTTTACCAAGGAGTAGTGCATTAATTCTGTTAACCCGGTAGCGCGGAATGCTGCTCGTAATTTGCGAATTAATTCTTGATCTACTGGTAAATAACCAATTTCTGGTTTTTCCGGTAAAGTATCGCAAAGGTTGTCGTAACCGTACAAACGAGCGATTTCTTCAATCAAATCAATTTCTCGTTCTAAGTCGCGGTAGCGATATGCGGGTACGTTAACAGCCCAAGTTCCATCACCCGAAAGAGTTAACCGACATCCCAAAGCAGTCAAAATTCGCTCAACATCTTGAACTTTAATTTCTCCGGTTTCTTCTTCTCCCAAGTCTACAGGGCCAAGTATCTGATTAACTCGATCTAAGCGTAATTCAATCGAACGACTCCAACTTGAATCGGGACGATTATCGGAAATTTCTTGAGTTTTTACAGTGCCACCAGCAATTTCTACTATCAATGATATTGCACGACGACAAGCTACTTCTAATTCGGCGTGATTCACTCCTCTTTCGTATCTGGTAGAAGATTCGCTTCTCAAACCAGCGCTGCGAGATGAGCGACGAATAACGGCATTATCAAATAATGCTGCTTCTAAAACTAAGCTTTCGGTGCCGTCATGAACTTCGCTTTCTTCTCCACCCATGACTCCCGCTAAAGCCACGGGTTTATTGTTAACGGTAATCAGTAAATTTTGATTTGATAGTTGACGGGTTTTCCCATCCAAAGTTTTGAATGATTCACCGTTATTCGCAAACCGCACTCCAATGCTAATATTCTCGCTACCGGCAATACTTTGCAGTCGCGTGCTGTCAAATGCGTGTAAAGGTTGTCCCCATTCCAACATCACATAGTTAGTAATATCAACTATATTGCTGATTGGTCGAACTCCGGCAGCTAATAACCTTTGCTGCAACCAGTCAGGAGAAGGAGCGATTTTAACTTGTGCGATCGCCGTGCCAATATAAGCCGGACAAGCTTGTGTTTCATCAACTTTGATACTTAAATTTCCCGCACCTTGGGGAACCGATATTTCTTCTGGCTGGGTAATTTTCAACTTACCTCCAGTTATCGCCGCGACTTCCCGCGCTATTCCTACCATACTCAAAGCATCGGCGCGATTCGCGGTAGCGGTGACATCCAAAATAACGTCATCCAAACCTAATAACGGACGAACATCATCACCTATTTTGATATTTTCCCCAGAAAAAATATGAATTCCGTCTACATCGGTAGGTAAACCCAATTCTTCCAAAGAACAAATCATTCCTTGGGAAGGCACGCCGCGTAATTTAGCGGGTTTAATTTTCAAATCTTTGTTTGGTAAGTAAGTACCGACGGTTGCAACTGGCACATATATATCTGCACGAACGTTACTAGCACCGCAAACAATATTTAAATTTTCGTCTTCTCCTACGTCAACCTGGCAAACGCTGAGTTTATCGGCATTTGGATGCTGTTCTCGCTGGACAACTTTCCCTATTACAACCCCATCAGCCCAAGTGCGTCGATCTTCAATATCTTCTACTTCAAACCCTGCCATCGTCAGTGTTTCTGCTAGGTCTTCCGGGCTTAATTGTAACTCTACAAGTTCCTCTAACCAACTTAAAGATATACGCATGGAATATTTTTTGATTATGCGATTAAAAATAGCGATTGAATAAACACGCAAAGACTATTTTAAATGGGAATGGAGCATTGGCAATCGGGAATTGGGTAATTGGTTTTTATCGATTTAATGCAGCGCGATTGCATTACACTCTCAAATATCCAATTTTGAGAGGATGAGCCATAACATAAAAATCCTTACTCAAAAACCCAGTTTTTTCAAAAAACCGGGCTACGAGTTAAAATAAATACCGTTAGTAGAGCTTGTCAATTTATATTTACAAGTAATTAAACAAACATTTAGCTTAGTATAAATAGTTTGCAATCCATATTGTTCAAACGAGAATAAATTATTTTATATGTATCTAATTAAACATCATTATTTTGACTTTATTTTATTTATAAGTAGGATAAATCACAAAACTTATAAAAGTAAACAATGACAAGATTGCAGATAGAAGAATTAAGCGTTAAACTTTGTTAACCCACTCTTGAAGTAACGTTGAATTTTAGGTAGATACACTGTAGAATAATATTAGTTAGGTGAAATTATTTAAATAATAATTGATTTTACCGCACCAACTAATTGCTGTTTGGTGAAAGGTTTTGTCAGATACAAATCTGCTCCTTGTCTCATTCCCCAAATACGGTCAATATCTTTGTTTTTGGAACTACAAAAAATAAGCGGTATTTTTTTCGTATTTACATCTCTTTTTAGCTTACGACAAAATTCAAAACCGCTCATTCCTGGCATTACTACATCTGTAATAATTGCATCGGGTTGATGCAGTTGTGCTTTCTCTAAGCCGTCTTTAGCATTAGTTGCTCTAATAACCGTATATCCAGCTTCTTCCAAAAAAATGTTCATCAACTCCAGTTGAGAAGGAGTATCTTCAACAATCAAAACTGTAGCCATGTTGTTTCCTCACTATCCATAATTATTAGTCTTATTCTCTAATCAAACCGATGGGTTGACGAGTCATTAATAGCTGACTTGTCACGAATTTATAGCCGATATTGCCTTCCTTAAATCAAGTTAAATGCATAAATACCATTTTGAGTAAATCCGCACGAGTAAAAGGTTTAGTTAAATAGCCACTAGCTCCTACTAATCTTGCTTTTACTTTGTCCACAAAACCTTTGCTTCCCGTTACCATAACTATGGGAGTATTCTTGAATTTGGAGTTGTTTCGTATTATTCGACACAATTCATAACCATCAATTCCTTCCATGTTCAAATCCAATAAAATTAAATCTGGCTGATGCCGAATAATTGACATTACAGCTTTAAGAGGATTATCAATAGTAACAACAGAGAAACTTTCGTCTTCTAAGAAACGACTAATTTCTTTAAGCATTACCGGGCTATCATCCACGGAAACAATTTTATAAACTTTTTGTGATGGTATTTCGCTTGGAGTAGGCTTAACCGTAACTGGCTTTATTTCTTTTTCAACTTTTTCTTTAGTAGGGGAAGAAATTTGGTTAACAGGAGCAATTGTTACTTTCTTAACAGGTAATTTCTGCTTTGGAAGGGGAATACTTTGTTCTTGTTTAGTGTTTTCTGATAACTCTTTTAAATTAGTTGCGTCAGTTGTTTTTTCAATATTGCGTTGCTCTGCCTTTGTAGGAGCAATTGTTAACAAAACATCAGTTTTAGGCAGCTTATCAAATGGTGGATCTGGTTCATGTAATAAAATTGCTCCACTTTGGATATGAGGATACAAGCTTCGTGCTAGTTGAAGTTCATCTTGATTCATAATTACAGCAAGATGACGCAAACTAAAACCCTTCATCCAATTGAGCAAATTCGGTTGAACTTCCGAGATTTTCTGTACTTGAGTTTTTGTATTAATCCATAGATAGGGACGTTGAAATGGAGAAGTAATTTGTGGATTAAGATTGTGCCAAAATTGTAATCTTTCTTGAGAAAATGATAACAGCTTTTCGGCATCGAGTCGGCAAATTTTCGGAGCTAAATTTAAATGTTTATGAAATTCGTAGCTACCTTTTTTGATTAATAAAAATGATTCAATTACTTCTTTAACTAATTCTTGAATCAGTATAGCTGCTTGTGTTGGATTCAAATATTTTTGACTAACTAACCAGCAAATTGCTTGATAATCTGAAGGCTGAGCCGGGGATATTGATTCGTGGGTATTTTCTACGCTTTTATCTGACAAACGCTGCGAATCTGGTTCAAACATCATGCGTACCTGCACGCGAATTTCGCTAGTTAAAGCAGGGATTTGAACCGAAAGCCGACGTAGATGACGCTCTAGTCTATCGAAAGGTTCTATAGAATGAGTCGCATAAGCTATTTTCCCTTCTTCTAAGTAAATCCACCAGTTAACCGAATTACTTTGAACTTGTAAACAAGTATTCTCAAAACAACTAGATAAGTGTCTTAACAAACTTAAGGGAGGTAATTTTGTAAAAGTGGCAAAATTATTCATATAGGATAGAAAATTATAGTATATAAGACAGGATATTTGTAAACATCAATTGAACCGGCATTAAGTATATACATAGTGGATATTGTGTATGAATCAATCTCTCCTCTTCTGACATGGATATATTACCAGCTAAAAATATTACATCACAGCTTAATTGTTACATTACACGAAACGAAAAGTTTCTATTTTTTGACTATATTAGTTAATCAACTCTCTTCTTAATAAGAGGTATTTTCTAAAGTTTTACTTTTTTATCTAATAAGGGCTTTTTTCTACATCTAATCTTTAAGTTTCCACCTATGCATAAGTTACGAATTTATTGTATTCTAGATTTATTATGTATATAAACCCATAATCGCCCTTACCAGCGTTAATCCAAAATCCATAAAAATGCTTATGATTTAGCTAAATAACAGTAAAGATTCGTTGAACTCTATAAGTAACAATGCATTAGTAATTTGCGAACGTTTATGGAAATATCCTTTGTCTAAAGTGCCACAACTATGGCTACTTTAGAGCCTTAAACTATATACTTTGTACAACAGAAAATCCAACCTTAGAACTTCAATATAACACTTACAGTTATGTCCGATACCTTAAGACTAGACGAAGTAGTTGATTTCGCGGAGAACCCCGAACCTCGTTGTCCATGCGTACTGTTATTAGATACATCTGGCTCGATGCAAGGAGCGCCAATAGAAGCATTAAATCAAGGCTTGCTTAGTTTTAAGGATGAATTAACTAAAAATCCGTTAGCATCAAGAAGAGTTGAAGTATCTATAGTTACTTTTGATAGCAATATAAATGTAGTACAAGATTTTGTGACAGCCGACCAATTTACTCCGCCTATATTAACAGCCCAAGGGTTAACAACTATGGGTGCTGGCATTCACAAATCTTTAGACTTGATTCAAGAGCGAAAAGCTCAGTACCGTTCTAACGGCGTTGCTTACTATCGTCCTTGGATATTTATGATTACCGATGGCGAACCACAAGGTGAACCCGATGAAGCTGTAGATCAGGCATCGCGACGGTTGCAGGGCGACGAAACAAGTAAACGTGTTGCTTTTTTCTCCGTAGGAGTAGAAAATGCCAACATGACGCGCTTGAGTGAGTTAGCCGTGCGTACCCCTTTAAAACTGAATGGGCTAAATTTTGTTGAAATGTTTGTATGGTTATCTGCTAGTATGTCAGCAGTTTCCCATTCAAAAGTAGACGATCAAGTTGCCTTGCCACCAATTGGTTGGGGTTCTGTTTAATATAGTGCAAGTACACCAATTAAACAGCCCGAAACAGTTAATATGAATAGTTCAATACAACAGCTTCGTTGGCGGGTGGTAGGTGCTTCAGTTTGTGGAACCAGCCACGTTCGGAATTCCCAACTTTGTCAGGATGCTCATCACTGGGAAATGTTGCCAGATAATATATTGGTGGCAGCCGCAGCAGATGGTGCCGGGAGTGCTAGTTTGGGAAAGGTAGGAGCAATGGTTGCTGTAGAAGCAGCGATTGAGAACATATCTCTCAAGCAGATAGATCGAGATACTCTTGCCTCCGATAACTCGGCAAAGTCGCTATTAAGTGAAGCAATTTTAGCTGCAAAAACAGCAGTTGAGGAAGAAGCAATAGCTTCAAATAGACCACCCAAAGATTTAGCGACAACTTTAATTATTGTGGTAGCTACACCTATAGTCGCTATAGTGGCTCAAATAGGGGATGGTGTCGCAGTCGCTAGAGATAGTATGGGAAATTTAACAGCTTTAACGGTTCCTGATAGTGGCGAATATATCAACGAAACTAGCTTTTTAACTTCACCCACCGCATTAGATTCAGTACAGGTAAATGTATGGAGACAAGCTATTACTAATATTGCACTTCTTACCGACGGGCTGCAAATGTTGGCAATCAATATGTCTGTAGGCTTACCGCACAAACCGTTTTTCCTACCTTTATTTGAATTTGTAGCTAATGCCGAAGAGTTGAAAGGAGCAAAAGAACAACTAGTTAAATTTTTACGTTCGGAGAAAATTACTCAACGTACCGATGACGATCTAACTTTAATAATAGCAGCGTTAAGCGATTGATAAACTTGCCACGATATCGATTCGCAGTCAAATTTAAACAATAAAAGTGTAATTTAAAAATGCAGGTACTACACTGTCTTCCCAATCAAAAAATTGTGCCCATCGACCTCAGCGTAAGTTTAGGCCGTGGTGGTGAAGCGTGCATCTACACAGTACCTTCAGATGCCCAAACGGTTGCCAAAGTTTACCATAAGCCCGATCGCCAAAAGGCTAGTAAGCTTGAGGTAATGGTTCTCAACCCTCCGGAAAATCCTACAGCATCTTTAGGGCATATTTCTATTGCTTGGCCTTCAGAATTAATTCGGGCCGCAGATGGCAGTAATGATATTATTGGTTTTACGATGCCGCGCATTCAGGGAATGCGTCCGGTGATCGATTTTTATAACCCAAGAACTCGCCGTCAACATTGTCCTTTATTCAACTATCAGTACCTGCTTCGCACTGCTCGTAACTTGGCTGCGGCGTTTGCTGCTTTGCATGCAAGCGGATATTGCGTTGGTGATGTTAACGAATCGAATATTTTAGTTAGCGATACGGCATTGGTGACGATTGTAGACACCGATTCCTTTCAAGTTCGCGATCCAAAAACTAACATTGTTTATCGTACTCCTGTAGGTAAACCCGAATTTACTCCTCCAGAGCTACAAAATAAAACATTTTCCGAGTACGATCGCGCTACTCCCCACGACTTATTTGGTTTAGGGGTACTGATATTCCAACTTTTGATGGAAGGTACTCATCCGTTTTCTGGAATTTACCAGAATGTAGGCGAACCGCCACCATATGAAGCCCGTATTGCCAACGGACACTTTACCTACAGCGTAAATCGGCAGGTACCTTATAGTCCTACACCAATTGCACCATCCTGGGAAATTCTTCATCCTACCTTGCAACAACTGTTTGTACGTTGTTTTGAAGATGGTCATAATAATCCAAATATTCGTCCTAATGCTCAAACCTGGCTGTTGGCTTTAGCTGAAGCAGAAGATGCCTTGCGTACTTGTCAGAAGAACCCCCAACATCTTTACAGCAATCACCTACATAAATGTCCTTGGTGCGAACGTAGTGCAAAATTAGGTGGAAGAGATCCTTTTCCATCAATTCAAGATGTCGCTGCCAAGAAACACTTAAAGCCCCGTCCCAGACCGGCGAAGCGCCGACGTACTACTACAACACCAAGAAGAAGGACTGCTGCAACGGTGTCATCCAGATACGTGACTCCGAAGCATCGTTCGCCAGTCGGTAGAAAGATTTCTTACTATCAGCCAACCAATAAGCCAAAATTTTATCCACTTGTTTTATGTTTGTTGGGATTTTTGACATTAGGCTATTTAGATATAGTTACTAAATTTACAACATCCAACGTTGAAGAAAATCAATACGCTCAACAAACTTTAATCAGTTCCAAACCAGCCGACAATAAAAACAGCTTTACAGATTATTACAAAGAAGGTCGTGCTGCCTACAAAGGAAAAAAATACGAAGAAGCCATTGCTAACTTTGCTCAAGCAATACAAAAAAACCCCGATAGTCCTAAAGCTTACGTCAATCGCGGCAATTCGCACTATAACCTCAAAGAGTATGAAGCAGCCCTTACAGATTACACTCATGCTCTGAGATTAAATCCAAAAGCAATAAAAGCTCTTGTCAATCGTGGTAACGTTCGTTATATGCTTGCCGAATATAGCAGCGACCCTGACAAAGAATATAAATTAGCAATTGAGGATTACAATCAAGCCTTAAGAATTGACCGTAACGAGGTAGAAGCCTACATTAGAAGAGGTATCGTCCGTTCTCAAATAGCAAAATTCAGCGGTGATTCTCAGAAAGATTATTTAAGAGCAATTGATGATTTTAATAAAGCATTACGAATTGCTCCTGACAGACCAGAAGCTTTCTATCAAAGGGGTTTAGTTCGCTATCAATTAGCTCAATACAGCAGTAACTTCGAGCAAGAATACAAAAAAGCTCTTACAGATTTTAATCAAGCATTGCAGCTAAATTCTAAATTGCCAAAAGTTTATCTAAAAAGGGGTTTAGTTCGCTACGAGTTAGCACAATATGGCGGAGGAGAATCCAATGCATATCGTGCCCAAGCAATAGAAGATTTGCAAAAAGCGGCTAAAATCTCCCTTGAAAAAGATGATATGGACAATTACCAGCAGGCACTTAGCAGCATTTGCGTTGTTGTTGACAACAAATGCGATACTTTATTTCAAAAGACAAGTGTAATAGCGCAATAACAATTGATGCCTTTATGTTGCTAGTAGTATTCCGACATATTAATTATGCTAGGTTCTACGTGCGGTGATTTATCGCTTTTAAGGACTAAAGTCCTTGGCAGTCAATAATTGATAGCAACTTTTGAATAATATATTTGTATTGTAAGCAGTAATGTTTACTTATTAAGCGCGGATGCGATTCTATATTGCATCCGCGCTTATTAATTTTTTTGGTTTAATGCGCTCAATACGATAAAACCTTTAAAACAAACGAGGAATAAGCAAAAAATCGCAAAATTTATGTGGTGGAGTACTAGTGCTTTGTCCCATAAAAATTGATGGGTTTGTAGTTGGCGATTTATCGCTCCGAGGGACTAAAAGTCCCAACTACGAACCTAGAAGTACCCATCAGAACTAATGGGACAGACTATTAATACTCCACCAC
>JBCCLY010000098.1:0-9405 GCA_039026655.1 Cyanobacteria bacterium P01_C01_bin.38
CATTTTATTGCCTGCTCTAAATTATCTAAACTCATACAGTAAGGTATCCCCATTTTCTCCACTCCACGAGCAAACCATAATTGATGGTCATCTATATGCTCCTTGTAACGAGATAAACGCGGCACCAAAATAAAACAGGCTCCTTTATCTGCTAATCCCCGCGTTAATCCCTGCCCAGCATGAGATATAGTCAAGCGAGACTCTTGTATTGTCTTCATCAAAAAGCTCGTTTCAACTATTGGTGTAGTTTTAACGAAAGGATATTTTGCCAGCTTAGATACATCAGTTGTTCCATGCTGCACAAAAACACTTTCTTCGATTACCCCAGCGTCTAAAAGACTGTCTAACCAACCAATAGCCCTATCGAAAGAAAAAGGAATCGTTCCTAATGTTACCGTAATCATTTATTTATTTTTCAAATAAAATTGAATCTTGCACTTCGATCGAAGCCTTCAAGCATACCCTTTAAAAATTGCTTTTGGATACTTACTGCATAAATTCGGCCACTGTACATAAAATTCATCGCTCAATTTATAAACCAACTTTCCAGACAAACTTAATTCTTCACTTCGAGAAATACTTTCGACATAGACAAAACGTTTTCCAAAGAATTTAGCTGCAAAAGCAAAACCAACACAGATACTAGCTCCTGTTGAAACTACTATATCCGGCTGTTCTAATTGAACTATTTTAAATACCCGTGGAGTATTACGCAAAAAAGACCAAATGTTTCTGGGAGCCTGATAAGGCAACCAGTGAACTTTTTCATCATTCTCTAATAATTGTGTATCTTTTTTCCAATCAGTCACCCATACCCGTTCGTGATTTGACCAAAATGATTCCAGCCTCCTCATCGTTGAAAAATGACCTCCGGAAGTACACACCAACATTAGCTTCATTAATTCACCCTTTTGATACTTGACAGACACGTCAACTAAGACAAAATTACAGACATTGTATTCACGAACAACCACGCTTTAATCTAGGAAAGCTATAGCATTCAAGGATTACACCGCCCAAAGCTATTAGATGCCAACCCCAAATAAAAGTAGATTTATCATCTGGTAAGTGATACCGAGCTTCGGTTTTGTATATTAAATAAAAATTTGTTAGTAATTATTACTTACAAATAGTTATGAGCATAATTTACACCAAAGATATACTTGCTTGATATTAACTCAAAAATAGTCTATATACGTAATCCCAAAGAAAAAAATGTTTGTTGACCGAATCAGTATACTCACGCGCAAATAACTTGGCGATCGCCACTGGCATAATAAAATAACTTTACATAATTTTAATACTTAGAGTAACATCACTTATACAGTACTTAACAAAATCTAACTTCAAAAAGTGAGTTTAAGAGCATTAAAACCTCTGTAATAGTATATTTACCGTTGTCAGTGCGACTTATTAGTAATAATTAACTAGAAGTCAACTAAACTTGCTTCATCAAAAAAATAAGTATAAGTCACTTTTCTATACACGAACAACTATATTATTATTTTGTGATAAAAAATACTTTGTATGGCTTTTAGCCGCTCTGATTAAAAATATCAATATAGACAAAGACTAAACATCATGCCAAAAAAGTAAAAAGTAACTATTGCTACTATTGAAGGGAGTAGGGAGTAGGGAGTAGAGAGTAGGAATAAGGGTTTTAACCTAATTAACCTACTGATTTGAAAGAGCAGGGGGAGCAGGGTAAGAATATTGTTTCATAAACGATGAAAAAACATTTTTATGGGGACTCCCTACTCCCTACTCCCCACTCCCTAATCCCTTACCAAAGTTTTAAGGTACGGTTATCTACAGTGGATTTCCCTCCAAAGGTCACTGTTTAACTACACTCAAAAGCGATAAATTGAATATGTAGCCAGTAAAGCAATTAAATGTAAACCTAAAAGTGCCAATTGGTTACTAGTGGTTTGTCCCGTTAAAACTCATGGGTACTTCTAGGTTCGTAGTTGGGACTTTTAGTCCCTCGGAGCGATAAATCGCCAACTACAAACCCTTTAAACAACACTAATAGCGCACCAAGCAAAAGAAGGCGGAGTAATTGAAGATTGAAGATTAGTAAAAATCTCTCTACTTCTTAGCCTCACCCGACAACAAAGGGATTATTGAAGCACAAGCTAGTAACGCCTATAGTGCAAGCAAGATTAAAGATTATATCCTTTAAATTATCCTTTAAATTGTTAATAAAATTGGCATCAGCATCAAATATAGATAAAGATAATATCGTTTTTAACTGACTTATCATGCGTAAAAAACTACAAAGTGTCCTTAAACCGCTTGTAAAACCTCTCTTAGTTGTATTCCTCGTTTTTACATTGGTATTTAGCCAAGCATCGGGAGCTTTAGCAGCTCGTAGCGGAGGAAGAATTGGTGGCGGCTCATTCAGAATGCCTTCAAGTCGTGGTTACTCATCTCCTCGCACATATGCTCCTCCCGGAGGTGGATATCGTGGTTATCCCGGAGGTGGATTTGGTTTTCCTTTCTTATTCCCCTTTATAGGTATAGGTGGAGGATTCGGGGGCTTATTTGGCATCTTAATTTTCTTTGCTTTAGCTAACTTTGCAGTACAAACCTTCCGTAGTGTTGCTAGCGGTGGAGGAGAAGAAGTTGGTTACAGCAGCAACCCTCAAATTTCTGTAACTCGCTTGCAGGTAGGCTTATTAGCTCAAGCCCGCGAATTACAAACCGAGCTAAATAACCTTGCCGAAACAGCCGATACCGATACCTCATCTGGTAGAGCGCAAGTATTACAAGAAGCCAGCCTAACATTAATGCGTCATCCAGAATACTGGGTTTATGCAGGTGGTGGTACAACCCAAGCACGTTTGAATTCAGCAGAATCAGAATTTAACCGTTTATCCTTAGCAGAGCGTAGCAAATTTAGCGAAGAAACATTAAGCAACGTCAACAACCAGTTGAAAGCCGCTACAGCCAGCAAAGCTTTATCATCCACCGGAGAACTAGATAATTCCACCGATTTAATTAATCAAGGTCCCGGAGAATATATAATCGTCACCTTACTCGCAGCAACTTTAGGTAAAACCGAAACTCCAAATATCAACAGCTCCGACGATTTACGTCAAGCACTAAGCTTATTTGGCGGTATTCCCAGCGACAAACTCCTTGCATTCGAGATATTGTGGACACCCCAAGCAGAAGGCGATACCCTAACCAGCGATGACTTATTAGCCGAGTATCCCGACTTAAAGCTTGTTTAAGAATAGTTAGGAGTTAGGAGTTAGGAGTTAGGAGTTGGGGATTGGTAATTGGTAGTTGGTAGTTGGTAGTTGGTAATTGGTATCGTGCATGGCAATCTACCCCATCTACTCCCTCTACCCCCTCTCCCCCTCTACCCCCTCTACCCCCTCTCCCTCCCTCTATCTCCCCCTTCAATCCTCTTGAGTGACCGGAATTTCAATTACAAATTCCGTACCTTCACCGGGAGTAGACGAACAGTTTAACTCTCCGAGGTGTTTATCTACAACAATTTGATAGCTTACTGCTAATCCTAAACCAGTCCCTTTTCCGACTGGTTTTGTTGTATAGAAGGGGTTGAAAATCTTTTCTTGTACTTTTTCTGTCATACCTAAACCGTTATCGGCTATATGTATCGCTATCCTTTGGGAATTTAAGATTTTTGTGGAAATACTAATTTTAGGAATAAAAAATGGACTATCATTGGATTTTTCTATTTTTTCTTCTAACACATCAATAGCGTTAATAAGTAAATTCATGAATACCTGATTAAGTTGCCCTGCATAGCATTCAACAAAAGGCAATTTATCGTAATTTTTAATAACTTCGATTTCGCAATATTTTGGTTTTCCTTGCAAGCGACTTTGGAGAATCAATAAAGTACTTTCGATACTTTCATGAATATCAACTTTCTTATAATCCGCTTCATCCAAACGAGAGAAAGTACGCAGTGATTCCACAATTTTCCGAATGCGATCGGAACCTGTTTGCATGGAAGAGAGAATATTAGGTAAATCTTCTCTTATAAATTCCAATTCGGTGTTTTCAATTTCCTCTTCAATTATTTCTGTGGGATTTGGATATTCTTCTTGATAAACTTCTACTAGTCTTAATAAATCTTGAATATAATCTTTAGTATATTCGAGATTACCGTGAATAAAATTAGCTGGATTATTAATTTCGTGAGCGATACCAGCTACTAACTGCCCCAAACTCGACATTTTTTCTTTTTGTATCAGTTGGGTTTGAGTATATTGGAGTTCTTCGAGAGTTTTTGCCAATTTTTGAGTTCTTTCTTCAACTTTTCTCTCTAAATTCAGATTAGCAAGTTCTAATTTTTCTTGAGCCTCTATTTGCTCTATTAATAAATATTTAACTCGTGTAATCAATTGATTTAACGAATGAGCTAATATACCAACTTCATCATTTGTGGTTATAGGAGCCGACAATTCAAAATTTGATGTTCGAGTAGTTTCTTGAGCAAAATGTGTGAGATTTTGGATCGGACTAGCAATTGCCCTGCTTGTGTAATAGGCTAATAAAATTGCAAGTGCAATAGATATTATGTTTGTGCCAAAAACTATAAAGCGACGGGTTTTTTGAGCTTGCACTAAAGCCGCATCACTTTCTTGATCTCCTTCTTCAGCAGCTTCTGCCAATTCGCTTAATTGAGTTGAAATTTTCTCTAATTCTAGTGATAAAGAATTATCAGTAAAATCTAATAATAATTTTTGGGCAGTTTGGATTTCTTCAGGTGATTTTAGATTCCGTGCATCTATTTCTTTAATTAATTTATCAACTTGTACAAAATAAGCTTGTAGTACATCATCATAAGCTTTAATAAAATTGATTATTTCCTGAGAATGCTTCGGATTTTCTGCAAGTATTTCTTCACTAAAAGTCGTTAATTCATCCCAGCCTTCTTTGGCATCATCCGCATATTCAAGAAAATGGGTGTATTCTTGCTGTAATTGTTTCGGTTTATCCAATAAGGAGATAAAATGCTGTTGATGGATACGAGCTTGCAAAATAGCAGTATTTACCTCATTAAATAATTCTACTTCCTCATCTACTATTCGTTCAGCTGTGATTGCTCGATATTGGTAATAATCACCAATAAAAGTTCCCATTATCGTACCCAATACACCAACACTAATAGCAACTCCATAACCAAAACCAATTTTTTGTCCAACATTCAAACGGCTCAGCAGTGGAATACGACGGGATAAAGTTTCAAAAGAAGCATTAGAAGCAATATCGGATCTATATTTATCTTCCCAAGATTTATTCATAAATATGTATACATAAACACCTAATTTTAGGTTTCCCAAATTTGAGTGAAAGTATACAGAAAATGGGAAGACAAGGAGAAATTGCAATCCCCAATTACCAAGTAATGAGTAATGAGTAAGAAGTAATGAGTAATGAGTAACAATTACCAACTACCAACTACCAACTACCAACTACCAACGCCCCATGCCCCATGCCCAATTCCCAACTCCTAACTACTCACTAACCACCCTCAACCCACAAACCCTCAATCCTCCTTCAGTTTCATTCCAGCTACGACTGGTGCTACGGCAACAATCTTGACTGAAATTCCACGAGCCGCCGCGAAGTACCCGACGATGCAAGTCTCCTGCTGAATGCCAAACCGTGCCGTCTGTAGGTGCCCCATTGTAATTTTTATGCCAGGGATCGGCGCACCATTCCCATACTTGTCCGTGCATATCATATAATCCGAAGTCGTTAGCTAAACCGCTGTAGCCTACGGGTTTTGGCTGTTTGTAGTGTTTTCTGATTGCTTCTAGAGGATGATATTTATCGATCTTGCAGTTGATTAATTCGAGATTAATGCCTTTACCAAAGTTAAACGGGGTACTAGTACCAGAGCGGCAAGCATATTCCCATTCTGCTTCACTGGGTAAACGATATTCTCGTCCGGTTTTTTCTCGCAGTCTGGCGCAAAATTCTTGTGCTTCATACCAAGATACGTTTTCGACGGGTAAAATTGCACCTTTAAATTTTGATGGGTTGGGATTTATAGCACGATTGACTTGTGGTAACGATGCGACGGCTTTCCATTGAGCTTGAGTTACCGGGTATTTACCCATAAAAAAAGATTTCAAAGTGACTATATGTTGCGGGCGTTCGACTGTATCTCCTTCACCCCTGGGAGAACCCATAATAAAGCTACCGCCGGGAATTAAAACCATTTCTAAACTTATTTCACCGCTCAATTCCTGTATAAATAAGTCTGCTTTTCTACGCCAGCGTTTAATTAAATTACCACTCTCATCTACTTTCACCACATTAAATTCAAAAGTTTTTAAGCTGGGTAGTTTTGGTTGTGGTGATGTAACGACTTGAGGAATTGTTTTAAGTTCTTTATTAGCTGGTAATGTCGAATTTAGATTTTCAGGTTCTAATTCGAGTTCTAATTTATCAAATTTTAATTTATCAAATTCTAAATCATTAAGTACTTCAGCTGCCGATTGATATCGATCTTTAACTAAATGTTGCAGCAATTTATCTAAAACTCTTCCTAATTGCTCGCTAATCCGAATACCTTTTTCTTGCAAAATATCTCGCCACAACCATTTACCATTTATGGCATCATAAATACGGTCATCAAATTGTCCGCTATCATCTGGAAAAGGTAAACATTTTGTTAATAGCCTTACACAAGTTACTCCTAAAGCATATAAATCGCTGGCGGGAAATACAAAACCAGCCATTTGTTCGGCAGGTGCATAACCAATAGTGTAAATTACTGTAGCTTGTCTTGCTAAACTTGTTTGGGTAACTTGTTTTGCTCCACCGAAATCAATTAATACCAATTTACCATCACTTTTGCGACGAATAATATTTTCTGGTTTAATATCGCGGTGAATTACTTTATTAGCATGAATAAAATCTAAAACTGGCAATAAATCTGTGAGGATTCCTTTAATTTTCTCTTCATCAAAAGCAGAATCATAAACTTCATCTAAAAGAGTTTGTCCTTCAATAAGTTCCTGCACCAAATACAAACTCGAACCTTGTTCAAAGAAAGCCAATAATCTGGGAATTTGCCAATGATTTTCTCCCAAATCGTACAGCCGAAATGCTTCTTCTCGAAATAACTGAGCCGCTTTAGCTCGCGATTTTGTGCCTTGTACTTGAGGAAAAAACTGCTTGATAACGCAAGGTGCATCTAATCTATCCGCATCAACAGCAGCATAAGTTTTACTAAAACCGCCTTCTCCCAATAACTTTAAAACCCGATAACGGTTCCTCAAAAACTTACCGAAATTGCTACTTCCGCAACCGATACAATGTTTACTTCCTTCTACATTGAAGGGATTTGAACAATTAGGAACTTGGCAAATTAACACGATAATAAGAGTTAGGAGTTAGGAGTTAGGAGTTAGGAGTTAAGAATTAAGAGTTAGGGAGTAGGGTGTGTTATGGCACGACAGATAATTACGATTTTGACAAAGTATATTTGTTTCGTGCCTAACGCACCATTTTTACAGCAATGTTTTATTTACTTTGAAGTGTATTTGCACGGGCTATAATACCCGCATAACAAGAGTTGTAGAATTATATTTTCTAATTAATTAACTTTTAAAGGTAGGCACCGTAATCTATTTTTTACAAGCGACTAAAGACAAATATTCTACAATATTAAAAGATTTACACTTTATTATTTATCAAATTCATCACTTTTTTACAGCGATATTTGTATCAAATTTAGCCAGCATTAGCAGTTCATTTTTTTATACACATAATTACCGATTAACGCGCTTTTTTGTAAGATTGAAGTATCTAATATCTTTAGATATAGACGAAACAGAGCATCTACTAATCAAATTGTGAATCAACAATTAGAAAGAGCAGACAATGATAGTCCGTGGAAGGAAATTTTAGAAGCATACTTTCCCCAAGCAATGCAATTTTTCTTTCCTCGCACAGCAGCATTAATCGACTGGGAACGCCCCTACGAATTTCTATACAAAGAATTTCAACAAATCGCTCGCGAATCCGAACAAGGAAGAAGATATGCAGATAAATTAGTCAAGGTTTGGCATATTAACGGGCAAGAAATGTGGCTGTTAATTCATATTGAAATCCAAGCTATACCAGAAGACATTTTTCCTCAGAGAATGTTTACTTATAACCTGCGAATTTTTGATAAATTTGCCAAACCCGCAATTAGTTTAGCAATTTTGTGTGATACAGATCCAAATTGGCGACCGAATCAATACAGTTATAATTATCCAGATACTAGACACCTGTTTGAATTTGGAACCGTTAAATTGCTTGATTATCGAACTCGGTGGACGGAATTAGAGAATAGCGATAACCCATTTGCCACAGTCGTTATGGCTCATTTGAAAACTCAGGAAACGAATAAGTGCGGCTCGTTGGAATCAGGAACCAAGCGGACGGCAGATTACCGTTGCCAGCGGGGGTATGGATTCCGAAGTACGCGGACATAACGTCCAAAGTATCTTTAACTATTTCTGGGATGTGGGTGTAAGTCCCACCGCTTAAAGGCTAAGTTGACTCCCTATCTGACCCTACGCAGGAAGGACAAACCATCAGTGAGGAAAAAACCAAGATAACACGAGCGGCAGATGGTTTTGATTTTCTCGGATGGAGGTTCAGAGTACAAAAGAATGGTAAATTCAGATGTAACCCTTCAGAAGAGAATTTTTTAGCCTTTCGGGAGAAAGTTAAAGCCATCGTTAACAACTCTAGTTATGGGGCTGAAGTTAAAACGGATAAACTAATTTCCATAATCCGAGGTTGGAGAAATTATCATAAGTACTGTTCCAACATGAACAATTCTAGGTTTTCCTTATGGTTCATACGTCTAAGAACGTACCGAGTATTTTCTAAACAAAAGAAACTCAGTCGTAACAGATGTGAAGAACTAATAAGTAGGATATTTAACTTAGATAAATTCTCCTTTAATTGTAACGGCTTCGTTAAAGTAAGAGGAGATAAAAGTCCTTATGATAATGACCTTATCTATTGGAGTAAAAGAAATTCTAAGTTATACGACGGAACTACAGCCAAACTGCTTACTAAGCAGAACCATAGATGTGGGCACTGTGGACTAATGTTTGGGGACAATGAAAGTATACATTTACACCACATTGACCACAACCACAAAAATTGGAATCATAACAACTTAGTTGTTATACACCAAAGTTGCCACCAATACGCTCACATGGCATAACGTATAGTTTAGAACATCTAGGAGCCGAATACACGGAAACGGTGCGCCGTGGTACGCACTGATTGAATTGCCAACACAGTTGGCTGGAGTTCGGGGAAACGACTCCAAGGCGAACAACTAACCTAGACCTGAAAAGGCGAGGGGACAAGAGCATGTTCGTAAAGCGGAGAATAACAGAAAAC
>JBCCLY010000099.1:0-9348 GCA_039026655.1 Cyanobacteria bacterium P01_C01_bin.38
CCTAGTAACTTCTTGAAGCGCCATAATTTCAATTGGAGCTTGACCTTGACCTGGATTCTCCATTATGTTGATCGCTTCTTCAAAAGAATTCCCCAAACCATTATTAAAGGTATTTCGATTTATATTCCAAGTCGCAATATTCCGGAACTCAACATCTGTTTCTTCCCCATTAACAAGAATTGTATGGAAATCATTTTGATAAACGCTCTTGGAGAAAATATTATCCCCATTCACTCCTTCGTTAAATCTCTCAGCAAAAGCAGTACCTTCATCAAAAGGTTTACCATCAAGGGTAGTCGTATCCTTAGTTCCGTTTAACTGTACATCCCACCAATGTCCAATTTCCTGCTCAATACTGCTTTCAATACCCTCTACATCTAAGTCTTGTGAGAGTAGAATTGTCTGAGTTTTCGCATCAAAAGCCGCATCACGAATAGCTCCTTGACCATCTGTCAATACTTCAGATGCAACAAATTTAACCTCCGGACGCAACGTACCATCGGTAAACTGATTTCGTAAATTGGCTAAATTAGCCGACGAAGCAACATTATTGCCATAGACATCAGCAAATAAATCTTGAAACTCTTCAAACGTAGAGAATTTGGTTTCAAGCTCTTCGACATGATTATCTAAAGCTTCCGTAGCCATTCCAGTTAGCTTATCAATCTGTGCCATGATTTAGATTTCCTTGGTAGATGGTTAACGAGTAATAAACGAGCAATAAAAGTGAATTACCAAAATCTTTGATTCAGACAAATACAGCACTTTGCAGATAAATGAGGTACAGCTTCAAATCATCAAATTCTTGTGGGATGGGCATCCCTGCCCGTCCGGATGTACCTCATCATTCCGGAAATATGCTGTATATTTTCTTCTGCCACAAAATTTGATTTGCGAATTGACAAAAGTTAAATTGTCCGAACGAAGTAATTCATGTGTAATTCCTAGCTATTTTTAACTATGGGCACAAGTTAGATCGAATTATGCAATCAGAAATCAAAATTCCGGTTAATTTATCAATCTGTGCCATGATTTAGATTTTCTTGGTAGATAGTTAACGAGCAATAAAAGTGAATTACCAAAATATTTTCTTCTTGCAAAAAATATTTGCTTATTGCAAAAGTTTTATACCTATAAAACTAATCTTGTGTATATCTATCTAAAGATAGACTAATATCTACGTTGAATTAAAAATCATTGAATGTAAAAAAAAACACATCCTGATGGTGTAGATTTTTATTTTATAAATATAAAAATATAATTTTATTTGAGTAGATAAATAATTTTTGATTATTTGATGCTTATATCTTATGGATAGAGTTAGCAATTAAAATAGTTATTGCAATCTATCCTTTGGTAGATACTGACGCAACGCTTAATTTAAACACGCTTGTTTTTACCTCATGGTAACTCCTAACTCCTAACTGATTACTGTTCACTGTTAACTGTTAACTGTTTGAAGGGAACACTGTAATTAGTTGTTTTCGTAGAATTTATTATTGTGGTGTTTTTTAGTCAGCGTAGTAGTTTAATAATTTGTTCAATACTCGGTTTAGTGGCTGTTTCGGGTTTTAGCGATCGCGCTTTAGCTCAGCAAAAACTTCTTGAGGTTAAACCGTCGGAAGTAACTCCGGCTTATCCTGCTTCACCACCACCACCGCGCAGAGAGCCGTTACCAAATCAAAGACGACGAATCCAAAATAGAAGAGAAACCGATTTTCGCGTCAAAGCTTTGCAGCCAGATTACACGGGGAATCTTTGGGTAGGTTATGGAAGGGGTTTAACTAGAATTAATCCCCATACTGGCGAAATTTTAGCTCGCGTTAATTTACCGAGTCGTGCTATTGGCGCAATGGTGCAAGATAAAGTTGGACGGTTATGGGTTGGTAGTTATGAAGGATTGAAGCGAGTAGATCCCCGCAGTAATGAAATTACAGCCCAGAATTTATTTTTACCTTCTAAAAGAGTATTATCTTTACAAGTTGATAAACGCGGTTATGTTTGGGCTGGTACTGATAACGGTTTGGCTTTAATTAGTCCCGATGAAGGATTAATTATGACCACTTTGAAAAAACTTCCCGGTGTCAGTGCAAATGCTATGACTGTAGATGCGAGCGGGCATCTTTGGGTTGGTACTTTAGATGGCTTAGTGCGAGTCAACACCGCTAAAGCTACTGTGATGCAGCACATTAAAGAATTGCCAGGTACCACCGTGCAAACATTAGCCATTGACTCTTTAGGATTAATTTGGGCAGGAACACCAAATAACTTGCTAGTCATCAATCCCAAGAATGGTTATATATTACGTTCTGTAACGCGCTTGCGAGGAAAGAACGTAACATCTATAAGTTTTGCTAATGATAAGAGCGTTTGGGTTGGTACCGATAACGGATTGATGCGATTAAATCCATATACCGGAGCCGTATTAGATACAGTGGCTGGTCTTCCTTCTAGTAGAATTATTTCTATTGCTCCCGACGTTGGTAATAAATTATGGATTGGTACCAGCGAAGGTTTAGCTTGGTTAATGCCCAAAATGGAAAGAGCGAAACCGCATTGGGCTTTTACTAGCGCAGTGCAGTAAAAAGTTAGGAGTTATGAGTTATGAGTTATGAGTTAAGAGTTATGAGTTAGGAGTTAGAAGTTAGGAGTTTTAAACGCTTTAATCTTAATATGACTCCTCACTCTATGCCCTGACGGAAACGCTTTGCTAAGTAACATTCCTAACTCCTCATTCTTAATTCTTAACTCCTCACTCCTAACTCCTAACTCCTAACTAATTAAAATGCCTATTACTATTCAAAAGTTAATTCAATTCAAGCAGCAACAGCATCCAATTGTGGTGTTGACTGCTTGGGATTATTTGATTGCTCAGTTATTGGATGATAGTGGAGTAGATTTGATTTTGGTTGGTGACTCGATGGCTGTGGCTTTGGGTTATCAAAATACTCTGCCGATTTCTTTGGAAGAAATGGTTTTTCACGCTAAAGCTGTGAGACGCGGGGTAAAGCAAGCTTTGATGGTAGTTGATTTACCGTTTATGACTTACCAAGAAAGCGTTACGCAAGCGATGCATTCGGCGGGTAGAGTATTAAAAGAAACTGGAGCTACGGCTGTAAAGTTGGAAGGCGGATATCCGCGCATGATAGAAACCATTTCTTGTTTAGTAGAAGCGGGAATTCCGGTAATGGGGCACGTGGGTTTAACTCCGCAGTCGGTAAATCAAATTGGTTTGCGCCAACAAGGTAAAACAGAAGAATCAAGAAACAGGATTTTGCAAGAGGCGATCGCCTTGGAACAAGCGGGTGTTTTTGCAATGATTTTGGAGCATATTCCCGCAGAATTAGCATTAGAAATTACTCAAAAAATAAGCGTTCCTACTATCGGTATTGGCGCGGGTTCTAATTGTGACGGACAGGTTTTAGTCACTTCCGATTTACTTGGGCTTTCGGAAAAACAACCGCCATTTGCCAAAGTTTATACACATTTGCGCGAAACAATTACTCAAGCTGTAGAAGAATTTAGCCGGGAAGTTAGGGAAGGGAAGTTTTGAAGAAGTTGGTAGTTGGTAGTTGGTAGTTGGTAGTTGGTAATTACCAACTCCATAGAATTAAGGTTCGTAGTTGGGACTTTAGTCCTGGCTTAGCGATAAATCGCCTACTACGAACCTATGAATATTAATCTAATAATTGATAATTGTTTATATAATTTTTATGCTTTTTTAGATTTTAATTACATTGAAATCTAAGTTTTAATTTATACGATTAATTATTATTCTTAATTAAATGCAGTAATACAACTCATTGATGCAGTAAATACTATTACATCAAGCCAGTTTTGCAGTATTTTTCGCTTTCTGAATTTTTAATAATATAGATGAACTGTAGACGCTATTCGTGTTATTGATGGAATATATATTTCCTGTGCGAACAACATAGTTGGCTGATGAAGAAAAACGCCACATGGTGCCGGTGGAAGTTTCTGCGAAGCCTCATAATTAGTCGGTGTGTCATTCTCATGGGATGATATTAAAAATAGTAATTTGTTTACGAATCACCGTTTGCTGGCATTTAAAACCTACAGTTCCCCCTACAACAAGTAAGCTTTAAGATATTTCTGTTATGTCTAAGGTTCTAGTTTCCGATTCAATCGATCAAGCAGGGATTGACATTCTATCCCAAGTTGCTAATGTTGATGTCAAATTAAATTTAAAACCTGAAGAATTAACGCAAATCATTGGCGAATACGATGCGTTGATGATTCGTTCGGGTACTCGCGTTACTGAGTCTGTTATTGAGGCAGCCACAAATCTTAAAATTATTGGTCGTGCTGGTGTTGGTGTTGATAATGTAGATGTACCCGCAGCTACGCGCCGAGGAATTGTAGTTGTAAATTCTCCTGAAGGTAATACCATTGCCGCTGCCGAACACGCTTTGGCAATGATGATGGCTATGTCTCGCAATATCGCTGATGCGAATGCTTCGGTAAAATCCGGCGAATGGAATCGCAAAACTTTTGTCGGAACTGAGGTTTATAAAAAGACTTTAGGAATTGTCGGTTTAGGTAAAATTGGTTCTCACGTTGCTGGTGTTGCCAAAGCAATGGGAATGAAATTACTGGCTTTCGATCCTTTTATTTCCACTGAAAGAGCCGAACAAATGGGCGTGCAGTTGGTAGATATGGATTTATTGGTTAAGCAAGCCGATTACATCACGCTGCATATTCCTAAAACTCCAGAAACCGCTCATTTAATTAACGCCGAAATGTTGGCGAAGATGAAGCCCAACGCTCGTATTATCAACTGCGCTCGCGGTGGAATTATCGATGAGGATGCTTTAGCAGCAGCACTCAAGGAAGGTAAAATCAAGGGCGCAGCGTTGGATGTTTACGAATCCGAACCTTTGGGTGAATCTCCTTTAAAAGCTTTAGGAAAAGAAGTTGTTCTTACACCGCATTTAGGAGCATCGACTACTGAAGCACAAGTAAACGTTGCTATTGACGTAGCCGAACAAATCCGCGATGTATTATTAGGATTGCCAGCACGCTCTGCGGTAAATATTCCTGGACTTAATCCTAATGTCTTGGAAGAACTCAAACCTTATATGGAGCTAGCTGAAACACTTGGTAACTTAGTGGGACAGCTTGCCGGTGGTAGAGTAGAATTACTTAACGTCAGCCTGCAAGGAGAACTCGCGACTAACAAAAGTCAGCCTTTAGTAATCGCTTCTCTCAAAGGATTGCTTTACCAAGCTTTACGCGAAAGAGTAAATTACGTTAATGCCAATATTGAAGCCAAAGAAAGAGGAATTCGCGTCATTGAAACACGGGATGATTCAATTAAAGATTATGTCGGTTCGCTACATTTAGAAGCTACGGGCAACTTAGGAACTCATTCTGTGACTGGTGCTTTGTTAGGTGGTGGAGAAATTCGGATTACCAATCTTGATAGTTTTCCCATCAACGTACCACCAAATCGGTATATGCTATTTACCGTACACCGCGATATGCCCGGAATAATCGGTAAAATCGGTTCTTTACTCGGCAGCTTTAACGTTAATATTGCCAGTATGCAAGTAGGACGTAAAATTGTTCGAGGTGATGCAGTAATGGTGATCAGTATCGACGATCCATTACCAGACGGAATCTTAAACGAGATAACCAAAGTACCCGGCATTCGAGACGCATATACGGTAACTTTGTAAAAAGTTGGGAGTTAGGAGTTAGGAGTTAGGAGTTAGGAGTTAGGAGTTGGGAGTTAGGAGTTAGGAGTTGGGAGTTAGGAGTTAGGAGTTAGGAGTTAGGAGTTAGGAGTTAGGAGTTAAGAGTTAAGAGTTAACGATAATAAGTAATAAAAGGCTCGGGATAAAAATTGCGACTTCCTTATTAATTCCCAATTACTAATTCCTTAGTCATTACTTATAAAGACCTAAAACTCTTAATTATCAAACTAAAATCAATAATTTCTGATTCATAACTCCCAACTCCCAACTACCAACTACCAACTCCCAACTACCAACTACCAACTACCAACTACCAACTCCCAACTACCAACTCCCAACTCCCAACTCCCAACTCCCAACTCCTAACTCCTAACTCCTAACTCCTAACTTATTAAACCGTGGCAAAAACTTGGTGGGAATTACAAATTTTATGCTCTCCGGAGATTGAAGATTCTGTCTTTTGGCGACTGGAGGAATTTGGCTGTCGGGGAACTGCCAGTCAAAAGAAAGGTAATTTAGTTTCAGTACAGGCTTATTTACCGCAATCTCAAGCTCATTTATTGGACTTGGCAGCATTATCATTGTGGCTGCGTCAAGATGCTCTTTGCTTTGAAACTTCCTTACCTTCCTTACAGTGGAAGCTAATTGATGAAGAAGACTGGTCCAGTAGTTGGAAACAACATTGGGAACCTCAAGAAATTGGCGATCGCTTCTTAATCAATCCTTCTTGGATACCGGCTCCAGAAAATTCGGAACGCATAATTTTGCAACTCGATCCTGGTGTAGCTTTTGGTACTGGCGCTCATGCGACAACTCAGCTTTGTTTAGAATCGCTAGAAATGCGCTTTAGCGATATTCCAGAATCTTTTGTTGGCTCTCAAGAGAAAAAACACGATGAGGTAATTGCGGATATTGGCTGTGGTTCTGGTATCCTTTCTATCGGAGCATTATTACTAGGAGCAAAAAAAGCCTACGCAGTAGATACCGATTCATTAGCAGTAAGCTCAACCACAGAAAACCGCGAAATCAACGGATTTGCTCCCGAGCGTTTGATAGTAGCGCAGGGAAGCGTAGAAAAAATGCAGCAACTCGTTACCGAACCAGTAGATGGTATTGTCTGCAATATCTTAGCTGACATCATAATGGAAATACTTCCTGGTATGAGCGCAATTGTTAAGCCTACTACTTGGGGTATTTTTAGCGGCATTTTACTAGAACAATCAAACGCCGTTACCGATGTTTTAGAGAAAAATGGCTGGGTGGTTGCTACTTTATGGAAGCGGAAAGAATGGTGTTGTTTGAATGTGAGGAGAAGTTGAGAGGGAAGGGGGAAAAGGGAGTAGGGAGTAGGGAGTAGGGAGTAGGGAGTAGGGAGTAGGGAATAGGGAGTAGGGAACGGGGAACAGGGAATAGGGAATAGGGAATAGGGAACAAGTCCATCGTGGAGTTTGTTTGTGTAGTCGCGGTAATAAATTACATAGGGCTTGCTTAAATCATCGTTTAAAAGCTTTTCAAGCTTACGATACAAAGCTAACAGGCTCTAAAAATTGAGATTAATAGTAAATATTGTAAATATTATTAGGACTTACGCAATTGTCATAAACCTTGGTGGTGCGTGACACTGAATACACTGTTACTACGTTCGCAGTTGCTCAAAGTGTCACAGCAACGGCAATAAAGGGGGAAGAGAATCTACACCCGGACACTTGCTACAACGGAGGGAACCTCCGCAACGCAGTGTCCTCCCTTTTTGCCTCCCCTACAAGAAAATATGCCGGTTGCGTAAGTCCTAATTATTTTTTATCGAAACATGCAGGGTTTAAAACCCCACCGTCTAAACGGTGCTAGTAATTGGTTGGGGTAAAAACCCCATTCAATTACCTCTCCCTCACTCTCTCACTCCCTCACTCCCTCCCTCTTTATTCCCTATTCCCTGTTCCCTGTTCCCTACTCCCTACTCCCTACTCCCTATTCCCTTTTTAAGTACGGATGAGCCAAACTTTTTGCTACTTCTGCTTTGCTAAATCATAAATTTCTAAAATCCGATCTATTTTTCGTTCCCAGTCAAAATATTGCCGAACACGCTCTTTGGCAGCTTCACCCAATTGCAATCGTAATTGAGGCTCTTGGGCTAACTTTTGCATGGCGTTAATTAATCCGTTAACTAAAGCAACCTTTGAAGTCGGTTCTATTAAAATACCGCAGCTTTCATCAAGATAATCTACCGGGCCACCCCATTTAGTCGCTATCACGGGTATTCCCATAGCCATCGCTTCTAAAACTACCGCACCTCCACACTCTAAAAGACTGGGAAGAACAAACACATCAGCTTTCTCTAATTTTGCTGCACATTCTCCCTGAGAAAGGTAGCCTGAAAAAGTTACTTTTTGACTTAAATCTAACTCTACTGTTTGAGCTTCTAGTTGCTTTCTTTGTTTACCATCACCAATAATTTCTAAATGAGCATCACAATTAGCAGCTACTACGCTGAAGGCTTCTAAAAGTAAATCTACTGCTTTCCAATCTATTAATCTACCAATAAATATAAAACGAGTGGATTGATTTGTTTTTGTCAAATGAGATTTACTATTTTGCCATATAGATAAATCTACACCGTTTTCTACTAGTTCTAAAATAGTTTTTTTGCATCCTGCGGGCAATGCTTGTTTAGTACGTTCGTTCGCAACAAGTAAAACGTTTGCTTGAAGTTTTCCTGGCATCAAATAATTAACAAAATCCGATAATTTACGTCCTACAAACATCGTAAAATCAACGAACCAGCTTTGATTATTAAAGCTTGGAGGATAATCCATACCACCATTCATCGGACCAATAACAACAGGTGCCCCAACGTTATATATTAACGAAGGATATTTAGGAGGTACCGGAATCGGTTGGTGAACAACATCTATATTATTTTGTTTAACAAGCTCGCGAACAATCCGACGCTGATGACTTTGAGTATATAAATGACTAATTAAGCCAACAGTCATGAAAGCCAATCTTCTAGGTAAAAATTTGCCCAAATGACACAACAAACGGTGTAACCAAGTATCCGCAATAAAATGCATCCGGCTAGATTCTTCTGGGAAAAGCGATTCAAGTTCAGTTTGAGTACGTTGATGAACCACCAACCAAGTATCAATTTTGCGTTCTCTAAGCAACCTAAAGTAGTTCAGGGGCAAAAATGCTTCCCCACCAAATTGAGTAGAAGCGTGTTCGGCAACTATTAAAACTTGCATTTTTATTATTTATTAATATGTATGCATAGCATAAGTATAATCACATATTTTTAGTTATATTAGTGACTTTCAACACATATCTACATTTGTTTCTATAGAAAAATTAAAGTTAACTGGGGACTTGACCACATTAATTTTGCTGGGTGGGCATCCAACCCGCCAGGGATTCAAAATCCCTGTCTAACAGCGAAAGTCCTATAAATAGGACTGAGGAAAACCCCGTACTATTTAATGTGGTGGAATACTAGTACTCAACCACATTAATTATGAGGGGTAACACAATGGTATTTGTAGGTTGGGTTGAAGGTCATGAAACCCAACACCAGAGTTGGGTTGCGCTTCGCTTAACCCAACCTACAAAGAGGCTTTAAAACCCATCAAAATTA
>JBCCLY010000100.1:0-9290 GCA_039026655.1 Cyanobacteria bacterium P01_C01_bin.38
CTGATTTTCTCCTAAAGAATTGTAAATTGCACCAATACCAATAAGAGTAGCAGCTTCTCCACTCCTATTTCCTACCGCACGAGATAAAGTTAAAGCTTGGTTATAGTATTTCAGTGCCTTCTGATTTTCTCCTAAAGCTGAGTAGACAAAACCAATATTATTAAGGTTAGTAGCTTCTCCACTCCTATTTCCTACCGCACGAGATAAAGTTAAAGCTTGGTTATAGTATTCCAGTGCCTTCTGATTTTCTCCTAAAGAATTGTAAATTGTACCAATACCATTAAGATTAGCAGCTTCTACACTATTATTTCCCACCGCACGAGATAAAGTTAAAGCTTGGTTATAGTATTTCAGTGCCTTCTGATTTTCTCCTAAATTCGAGTAGACTTTACCGATATTATGAAAGGCTCCTGCTTCTTTAAACTTGTCTCCCACTGCACGAGATAAAGTTAAAGCTTGGTTATAGTATTGTAGAGCTTTCTGCTTTTCTCCTAAATCCGAGTACAACAGACCAATATTATTGAGTGTAGTGGCTTCTCCATCTTTGTCTCCCACCGCACGAGATAAAGGTAAAGCTTGGTTATAGTATTGTAAAGCTTTCTGCTTTTCTCCTAAATCCGAGTACAACAGACCAATATTATTAAGGATACTGGCTTCTCCACCTCTGTCTCCCACCGCACGAAATATAGGTAAAGCTTGGCTGAAGTTTTGCAGTGCCTTCTGGTTTTCTCCTAAATCCCAGTAAATTCGTCCAATAATCAAAATAGTAGAAGCTTGCCATTTCTTATCCTCCAGTTTCTCCCATAAAACTAGTGCTGCTTCAAATTTGTTCCTCGCTGCTAACAGTGATTCCTTACTTCCTTGTTTAAATAACTGTACTCCTTCTTGCGTTAACCTATTTGCTTCAGCACGCATTACCTCCGCTTGCGAACTTTCTTTCTGTTGAGCAATTATTTGTAAATTCCTAGAAGCATATACTCTCCCCACATCGGAAATCAAAAAGACTGTTAAAAAGGCAGCAAAGGCGCGATGTATTAAAACTCGGACATGGTGATGTTTTTTGCTCATGTCTTCTGATTTGACTTTAAGTAATTTTTGTTACGGCTATATTTATATCTTTCTAGGGTTTTCCGAATTATGCAATTACTTCCTGAAGCGAAAAATTACCGTAAAGACGCGGATAAAGAAACAGAGATTATAAAGGAATATTCTTTTAAAAAGATTTAATCCACGTAGGAATAATTATTAAAGTATCACACGCTTGATATCGGTTTTTTTGTATAAACACTGATAAAAAAATAAATGTTAATAAATATTACGAATTTGATTGCTCTCTTTCTGGCAGAAGATTACCGATTTAAAAAACCCTTCTAGAACCCAGAGAGCGCGGAGGAAAGAGGTAGAAAGAAAGAGGTAATCTTAGAGCGGGAGGGAAGTAATTATATATTTAGTCCTATTTATAGGACTTTCGCTATTAGACAGGGGTTTGCAACCCCTGGCGGGATTGAGAATGATGCAAGAGATGAAACCCTACAAATTAATTCACACGTCGGATGGTGCGTGACGCGCTTATCTAAGTTATAACTTCGTAGATACGTTATTCGCCGCGTCACACACCCTACAATTAGAGCTTTACATACCATACTATTAATTCACACATCGGATGGTGCGTGACGCGCTTATCTAAGTTATAACTTCGTAGATACGTTATTAGCCGCGTCACACACCCTACAATTAGAGCTTTACATACCATACTATTAATTCACATCTCGGATGGTGCGTGACGCGCTTATCTAAGTTATTACTTCGTAGATACGTTGTTAGCCGCGTCACACACCCTACAATTCAAATGATTCAAGCGTTAAATACCATGAAATTATTTATTTACATCTCGGATGGTGCGTGACGCGCTTATCTAAGTTATAACTTCGTAGATACGTTATTAGCCGCGTCACACAACGGCAATAAAGGGGGAAGAAAATCTACACCCCTTTTTGCCTCCCCTACAAAATAACAACCAACCACTAACAACTAACCACTAACCCTTTCATAGAAAAAACCCGGCTGTAGAAATAAGCCGAGCTTTAACTTAACTAAAAGTCGTTGTTTAGATGAATGTGTTAGTCTTTGCCGAATTCCTCAAGTAGCTTCTTTTTGTAAGTTACTGTGGCTACTGTTACTGTTTTGTCTTTGATTCGATAGATTATTCGATACATATAGGCAAATTGTTGTCTAATGTTATCGTCATCGAATTCTGGTACAACTTCACCGGCAGTAGGACAGTGATTCAAACTGCGAGTTACATCAAGTATTCTCTTGACTACCGCAGCAGCATAGGAAGCAGAATCACGAGAGATATATACGGCGATCGCTTCTACATCATCTAAAGCTTTAGGCGACCATTCTACTTGATAAGCCATTTGCTTAAACGTTCTTTGGCCTCGTTATGTGTCCTTGTTCCTCTAGTATCGGCTACTTCTATGCTACGTCGCACTTTTTCGCTGACATACAAATGATATTGAATATCTTCAACAGAACAATTATCTGGTAACTGTCTCAAAATAGATTGGATGCTTTCCTTTGGAGTACTCATAATGGTATTTTTTGGTATTTATATAAATTTGGTAATAGGAAATGGGCTAGTGCCCACTTCTATTGTCTCCTAAAAGTTGCTGTAATTGGTAATAGCATTCTTCATGTTGTCCAGTACTTCGGATACGGACATAGTTCCTAAATCTCCGGAAGCACGGGTACGAATACTTAAAGAATTGGATTCTACTTCTTTTTGTCCGATTACAGCCATTACGGGAATTTTCTGTTTTTCGGCATTACGTATTAGTTTACCAAGTCTGTCGCCACTAGTATCAACTTCGGCACGAATACCTAACGAAATCATTTTGGCGGCGACTTCTTTAGCGAAATCTAATTGCACTTCTGTAACTGGCAATAACCTTGCTTGTACTGGTGCTAACCATAAAGGAAAATCACCCGCATATTCTTCTATTAAAATACCAATTAATCGCTCTAAGGAACCAAAGGGCGCACGATGGATCATTATTGGACGTTGACGAGAACCATCTTCAGCAACGTATTCTAGTTTGAAGCGTTCGGGTAAATTATAGTCTACTTGTACCGTTCCTAATTGCCATTCTCTTTCTAAGGCATCTTGAAAAATAAAATCTAATTTGGGGCCGTAAAAAGCAGCTTCTCCTATTCCTTCAAAATGCTCCATTCCTAACTTATCTACAGCACTACGAATAGCACCTTGGGCTTTTTCCCACGCTTCATCTGAGCCGATATATTTTTCTTTGTTTTCTGGATCGCGAAAACTCAATCTGGCTTTAAAATTCTTTAGTTGCAGTTTATTGAATACCGATAAAATCAAATCCACAACATTGAGAAATTCCTCATCAAGTTGTTCGGGAGTTACAAATAGGTGAGAATCATCTACCGTAAAACCCCTAACTCTGGTTAAACCACCTAATTCTCCAGATTGTTCGTAGCGGTAAACTGTACCGAATTCAGCTAAACGTATTGGTAATTCTCGATAGGAACGTAGTTCGTTATCGTATATTTGAATGTGAAATGGACAATTCATCGGCTTCATTACAAAACCGTTTTCTAATTTGGCAGATTCCTCATCTTCCGCCATCAAGGGGAACATATCTTCTTTGTATTTCTGCCAATGTCCTGAAGTTTTAAATAAATCAACTTTGGCTATATGAGGTGTTACCACGGGTAAATAACCCCGCTTTAACTGTTCTTGCTTGAGAAAATCTTCTAATAAAGTTCTTAATAAAGTACCTTTGGGAGTCCACAAAGGTAAACCAGGCCCTACTAAATCGGAAAATATAAATAATCCTAACTCTTTACCTAATTTACGATGGTCGCGGCGCATTGCTTCTTCTTTACGCCGCTTATACTCTGCTAACTGCTCTGGATTTTCCCAAGCAGTACCATAAATCCGCTGCAATTGCGCTTTCTTTTCATCTCCACGCCAATAAGCACCAGCAACACTTTCTAATTCAATCGCTTTCGGAGTTAATTCGCTGGTATTTTCTAAATGAGGCCCAGCACATAAATCCCACCATTCATCCCCCAAATGGTAGATTGTTATTGGTTCTTCTTTAATATCTTCTAAGATTTCTAACTTATAAGGTTCGTTAATTTCTTTGATTCGACGCTCTGCTTCTTCGCGACTAACTTCTTCTCTTCTAACAGGTAATTTACGATTAATTATTTTTACCATCTGCTTGTAGATGGCTTTCAAATCCTTCTCGGTAAAAGGTTCTGGATTCTCAAAGTCATAGTAGAAGCCATTTTCAATCCAAGGACCAATTGTGACTTGCGCCTGGGGAAACAACTTTTGTACCGCCATTGCCATGACATGAGAAGCTGTATGGCGAATTTTTTGTAAATCCTCAGATTCGCTGGTACGTGGTAAATTAATTTTTTTTAATTCTTCCGATTGATTATGAGAATCGGGAGGCGATATTGGCTGTTTAACCATTGGCGAAGTAATTACTCTATATATTGTGGAACTGCATCCATCTATATTAACGACCTAGTGGCAAGCTGCATCAGCTATGGTGGAATGTTGTTAACAGTATTTACATACTTTTTCAAAGTACAACCTATACCTACAGATTCAGCCTTTCGGATATATACAAAAAATAAAGCTAATATATATAATAAATAAAGTGTAATAAAACTTACAGATTATTTTAAGGTTCTAGCTCTAGAAACTTACTGCTTAAAATGTTAAGAATATTAAAGAACGTTAATATTAGTAATAAAAATAGAATTTTTCCTCTCATTTATGCGAGACTCTAATTTACCGGAGCCAGAGTTGCTGAAGACAGTCTTGCAGCCATTGTTGGAAGACTTTGAATACTGGTTTGCTCGATCGCAAACCTTGTTAGAGACAGAGCATCTATCATTTTTGGATGAGCAAGACCAATCTGACCTGTTGAACCGAGTAAAAGTTGCAGCAGATGAAGTTAAAGCAGCCAAAATGTTGTTTAGAGTTGCAGAAGGAAAGGTCGGTATTGATATGGCAACGCTTATGCCTTGGCATAAGTTAGTTACAGAATGCTGGAATGTTGCGATGCGATTCCGTTCTGGACGCAATCCAAAAGAGTTATACGAATAATAAAAACATCAATATTTTTTCTAAACTTCTTCCAAACTAAAGATGCTTAAGAGAAAATGTACTTAATGCTACAAAAAAAATTATTTTTGTATAGCTTGCTTTACTTGAATTAATTATGGGTGTACTCAAACCGTGGAAGCAATGCCGGATATTGCAGCTAGGAGCAAACGGTGTCGATAAGCCCAATTGAAATGAACGTTTAAAAACTTGCTGCCCCTAAAGGAAATCGAAGATGCTATTACAACTGCTTTACATTCTCGCTTTTACTACTCTCGCTTTTATCGCTGTTGCCAATTTGATTCGCAATTTAATAATGTTTAGTTTTGATAGACAAGCAAATTATCCGGCGCGATTCTCCAGAATGGATCGAGGAAGCGTTGGAGGAAATCAAGGCAATTATTCGCTATCCACTAGAAGACAATATGTACCTCATCCAGAACTTTTAGATAATTCTGGCAATATTGTTAAAGAGCCGCTGTTGGTAATGCGTTCGATTAATGTTGAAGATGCTCGCCAACAGCTTGATGCTCTTTATGAATCATCTCCTGGAAGAAAGGCTGATAGTTCTGAAGAAGCTTAATTGGTAGTTGGTAGTTGGTAGTTGGTAGTTGGTAATTAATTAAACTGTAGTTTTTTAATTGCTAATTACTAAAGCTGAAACTAATTACGAATCCGAATGGTTAATAATTAGTTTGTTATTTATGAAAATTTTTGTGGAGACGCGATATATCGCGTCTCTACATTTGTATATCTACAGTTTCTGTTGTCTGAATTGGGCAAAATTTTGTTTTCAATTATGCTTCAATTATGCTTCAATGACAACTCTGAGGTTTCCACGTTTCTTGGCAACACGACAAGCTGTAGTACTGCCAGAACGTTCAAATTCTAAATCTAGAATTGTCGCACCAACTCGTAAGTTATGAAGTGAAAGACTATTTATCGATTCTGGTAATGCTGGATCGATAATTCTCAAACAGTTGTTTGGCGCATCGGGAACTAGGTTAACCATCATTTGCAACAACTGAAAAATTGAACCAGTTGCCCAAGCTTGGGGAGTACAAGCTACGGGATACCTTACGGGAGCTTCATCACCGTTACGCTCGTAGCCGCAAAATAGTTCTGGTGGACGTTGATAAGGCTGCATGGAAGTCATATCAAATAAACCTTGGAAAATTTCCAAAGCTTGATCGACTAATCCCAAAGATCGCAATCCCATCGCGATAATAGCATTATCGTGAGGCCATACGGAACCGATGTGATAACCCATTGGATTATAAGCCGGAGATAAACTACTTAAAGTACGGATACCCCAACCATTAAACATATCGGGTGCCCGCAATCTTTCAGCAACGCTATAAGCATTTTCAGGAGTAAAAATTCCTAACTGCAAGCAGTGCCCTGGGTTAGAGCTAATGCTGTCTACTTGCCTGCCTTCACCATCTAAAGACAAAGCACAAAAATCTTGGTCTTCAATCCAAAAATCTCTATTAAAACGAGCTTTTAATTGTTTAGCATCTTCTTGCCAACGATCTGCTAAATCCAACCGCTTTTTCATCCGAGCAATTTCAGCAAGCCGCATTTTTGCCGAATAAACATAAGCCTGTACTTCACAAAGAGTAATCGCGCCGCTGGCTAATTCTCCTTTACGGTCTACAATACAGTCACCAGAATCTTTCCAACCTTGGTTAAGCAAACCGCGCTTTGATTTGCGAATGTAGCTCAGGTAGCCAGTTTCCTTTAAATTACGGTCAATCCAATCCATTGCAGCTAAAGCATTTGACCAAAGTTGCTCTAAGGTTTCTCCATCATGAGTCCAAGCAAAGTACTCAGCATAAAGCATTAACCATAAAGGCGTTGCGTCAACCGTACCGTAGTAAGGTGTATGGGGAATTTCTTGAGTACGAGCTAATTCTCCGAAGCGTAACTCATGAAGAATTTTACCAGGTTCTTCTTCGCGCCATTCGTCATCAACTTTACCTTGATACTTAGCCAATAAAGTTAAAGTCTCTTTGGCGATTTCCGGATTTAGCATCAATGTTTGGTAAGCAGTAATCAATGAATCCCTACCAAACAAAGTGGAAAACCAAGGTACTCCAGCCGAAACAGTCATCGACTTGCCAAAAGACTGACGCAACAAATACATATCTTGTTCGCTGCGCTCGATCACTCGATTAAAAGTACCTTTGTCCGAACGAATTTGAGTAATCTTTTGTACCCAGTTTTGCTCCTCCATCATCTCGGCGGATCTTGCCTGCACCAAAGTTACCGGAGCGCTAACGGTGGAGGTTGGCTTGTTGTTGGTAAACATATTAATCCGATAACCCAACTTTTGGGTTTCGTGGCTGGCTAGCTCCAACTGCCAAACAGCGGTATAACCTTTAAAATAATCTGGTTGCCGATGCTGAAAATGGATGCGCGATTCCATAATCATCTTATCTAAGCCTTGATAAGCAAGGGTTAAAGCCTCTTCTTTCGCCCTTCCATTTTCATCTTGTACCGATGCATCCGGGTTAGCTTCTTCTGATTGCGGTTCCACTAAACGCAGTAACTTACCGCGTTCATCCCGACTGAAACCCCTGACTTCAAATAGATCGACGTAATCCGCATCAAAGCTGATACTTAATTCAAAGGTGACAGTAGTCGTACTGTAATTAGAAACTTCTATCTCTTCAAATAAAGCACCGTTTAGTACTAGCTCCCTACGAATGCCTACAGTATCCGCAGAAAGGCGATCGTCAATCCTGGGATTTGTACACAACACCGAAAGCGAGAACCCTTTATCCGCAGTACTGCTCAACAATATTGGCGATCGCCCTTCAATTTGAAAATCCAATCGACTTAAAAAGCGCGTATCGCAGCAAAATAGCCCCATGCTAGGATTAATATCGTTAAGCGAGCAACCAGCAATATTACCCAAAGTATCAGTAACTAAAAATAGGTCATCATCTTTAATAGTTAACGATGCCTGTGGTCTTTCGCTGAGAACGCAAGGCCACTCTGGGATGGGGATTTGGTCGGCAGGAACAAAAGTTTTTCCGTCTAGTGTGATTTTGTCCGGTGTCATCAGGGTATCCGGTGTCATTAGCAAAAATTCCGTGTACAGGTGTATACTTTCTTTAAGGAATACGTCAATCTGAAAAACAGACGATAATTAAAACTCGTTTGAGCCATTGAGTCAAAACATCAGTCGCGTACAGATGAGCAAGGGAACGCTTGGCAGAGCCAATATATAAAATCTTGATAAATCTGTGTATTAAAAAAAGTATTCATTACAGCAATATGCTGGCGGGAATAAAACTAATTATTAATTTGGTTGATTTACATTTATTTTTATTAAAAGCACTCTTTGTTAAAAAAAATAGAAATAAGATTACTATGCACTATTGTTGCTGACACTTATAGAGCAACCACCCTTTGTATACTTTATCTATTAACTATTACCGTAAATTATTTAAACACATTATATAATTCTTATCTATATTTTTTATGTATACGTAAAGCAAATATAATTATACCTATAAGCGTTATTTTTTATCTTCAGCAGAAAAAAACAATGCATTTTTTTATATATACCATAAAAAGCCGACTTAATTCAAAATCATTAAAAATTGGTTTTTAAAGTATTTTTGTATCAGTTAAAAAGTGTGTATTTTAATTTTACTTAAGTTATTAGCTTATTTAATACTTTAACCATTACTACTATAAAATAATGCTATTAAAAATTCCCAGAATATACTTAAAGTGCTATTGAGACTTTTGTTGACTTTAATATTTTCAATGCCGCTTTATAATTGCTTTATTACTGGCAATTCGCTCAATAGTTTAACTAACCAAGTAAAAGATATTACAAGAAAAAAGTCTACCTATAGGCAGACTTCTGTAATAAAATTTTATACTTTTGCTGTTAAAGCTAATGGTCTGTCCCGTTAGTTCTGATGGGTACTTCTAGGTTCGTAGTTGGGACTTTTAGTCCCTCGGAGCGATAAATCGCCAACTACAAACCTGTCAATTTTAAGCTTTATAGTCTAGTACTAGACCACATAATTTTTGCTGGGTAACATATTCGTAGTGGGGGGAGAATTGTAGCAATAATTTCACAGACGGCAAAATGGGAGCAAAAAAAAAACCCCCACACAAA
>JBCCLY010000101.1:0-9284 GCA_039026655.1 Cyanobacteria bacterium P01_C01_bin.38
CAGAGCGCGGGAACACCCCAAAAGAGCGGCTGTTAGCAACATTTGATGTGATGCGAGAGTGGTATGCATCTCCTGGATTTCGGGGGTGTCCATTTATTAATGCGGTGTTGGAAATTGCAGACGCATCTCATAAAGCCCATCATGTTTCAATTGACTTGCGTGAATCAATTCGTAAAATTGTTATGCGGTTAGCAACAGAAGCAGGGGTACAGAATCCTGACGCTTTTTCCAGACAGTATCTTTTGTTGATTGGAGGGGCTAGCTTGATGGCAACTATTGAGCAGTCACCCGATGGGGCTACATTTGCTCAAAATACACTTTCCGTATTGATTGATGCGAGTTTGACAAAGGCTTCTGTGAATTGTGAGTAGTAATTTTAAATTATTTAAGAATTGTGATGTCAAACTAATAAATAAAACAGCAATTAAATAAGCATCTGCACCTTGAATTTTTCAAGTTTCAACGGTGCAGTTACGGGGAGAAAGGGAAGACAATATGTTTATAAAAAAAGTATCTGACTTCTTATTTTTATATCTCATCAAAAAGTCAGATAACATTTAATTTTTATTGTCAATAATATTTATCGCTACACAAATAATTCTTCAGTCACTATCTCTGATTCAAATTTAATGTAATTATCAAAAGAAGAGCTTGCTAGAATACTATCAAAAATATCCCTAATTGAATCTAATTGAATTGTACTTACTCCCAAATCCTGGGTTGCTTCCACAGCGATATCAGCTATAAGTAAATGACCGACAGTAGTAGGATGAATCTCATCAAAAAATAAATACTCCGAAGGATTATCACCTGCTGTAGAAAAATTCGCACCTTCCCTGATTAGATAAGAATCGGTTATATTAGTAAAACCAAACGCTTCTGGGTCGTTAGCAATATCAACATTTAAACCACTCAAATCAACAGTTTCGATTTCAATATCGGGTAAATCTCGCTCTAAATTTCTCAAATTTGTTTCCAGTAAATCGTCGTGTCGCTTCGATATATCCGTTAGAAAAGCTGTTTGTTCATCAGACAAACTACGACCAATGGGAGTACCACCCAAATCTGGGATATTAGGTACTAGAAAATAACGCGCTCCAGCATCGTACAAATCTGTAATTACATCAGTAACAACCATAACAGGTTCGGTTGGGTCGGTAAAATCATCAAATACATAATCATTAGGACCACCTCCGATGACATAAAGCGCATCTTCAGAAGCTTCTATTTGCTTAACTTCCAAGTCTTTAAGAAACCAATCAACTTGGGTAGATATCGAAGGAGTAAACAAGCTCCCTGGATCTGAAACATCATTTACAAGTTTGGCACCACCGAAAGCAAAGTTTGTACTTTGAGTAGCAGTATTTCCCCCAAATGAGGAATTAATTTCATATTCACCGTTACTATTTTCTGAAACTGGTGCTGTCTGAGCAAATTCAAGAACTGGTTTTAAATCAAACCCCAATTCTTGAGCTAAATAATCCGTCCAAACAAACCCATTTGATGCACGACCGGGGAAATATGGAGGAGAAGGAGCGATTTCAAAATTGGGATTTAGATTGTCTCGAACGTAATTTTGTCCGATAAAAACATTTCCATTATCCGATAAGCTATCACCAAATACATAAAGACCGTCAAACTGTGGTTGTATGACCTGTGGTAATTTGATATTAAAAAATGAATTGACAAAATTATTAATAATACTATCTGAATTTTGTAAAAGTATAGTTTCAGACATGATATTTTTATTCTCCCTCAATGACATCATCGCGAATTAAAAAAAATACTTTTCTTAATTTACCGTAATGTTATGGTAACGCGTTTAACTTACAGGAGGAATATCAAAATCCTTTCCTTTAGATTATTTATTGTAATTCAACAATATCCCGTACACGAAAACGCCAATTTCTAGAGGGCACGAATCACATCCTTAATACATGGTTCTCTTAAATTGTCTCGCAAAGTGTCCAAAGTTCCTATATCAACAGAAAGTCCTAAAATATCTTGTAGATAAAGCTTTACTTTTATAAACTCAAATAATCCAATCTCACGATTAAACTCTACAAAAAAATCCACATCGCTATCTTCTCGCGCTTCATTTCGTGCAACTGAACCAAATAAATCTAAAGATTTTACTCCCATTGCTTGCAATTGTTCTCGATGCTTTTCAATAATTGCTAAAACTTCATCGCGTTTCATGATATTTCAGTAGTCGTACAATAGATTCTTTGTTTATATTTACTTTTTAAGACCTTTTTTCTACCTTATCCTTATTATTCTTTAATGAGCATCTATAAAAGGCTTGACTACGCTATCTTCCCAAATTTGAAACTCAATATACTTCTCAAAATCCCCTTCCCAATAGCGTTGATAATTGAGAGATTCGTCATCAACTGGCATACCATAGTTGTTGATAAAAGTTTCAAGTTCGTGAAAAAGGAATACTTTGCCATGAAATGGTTTCTTGTTGCGAGATAAAGCAACATAGCTATCGGGAAAAGTGAAGGATGTTGTTGCCGGATTCAAATCACAAAGTTTTATTCTGACTTCTTTTTGCTCTTTTATAAGATTTTTAAACCAAATAGATTCTCCAAGAACGAAATAAAAAGGATATTTTCTAATTGGCTTTCCACCACGCTCTATAAAAAGACGGCGCAAAGTATCCTCAATTCGTTTTCTAGTATGTATATAATTATTTCCGTATTTTCGATGATATTTAGTATCTTTTTTATGCCGACTTTGCAACTCTTCAAAAATAGGGTTATCCTCACCCATCTCTAGTTCAGAGAGAGTCAGAAAGGGCTGGCGATCTGTTAAATAATAATGAGTGATAAAATCTGGTATTTTCATGGTTTTATTGATAAATAATATCTATCTTCGTATAATTACGTTTCTGCTTGAATCATTTCACATCAACTTATAAATAATCTTTCGATTCATAATTATTTGCTATCGTCTGCATCATTTCTGTAAGACTTGAAAACAGCAATTCTCCATCTTCTCCTCCACCGAGATAAATTCTCGATATTGGTGCTAAATCTTCGGATTGACACAAGACAATCAGATAATCTCGTGAATCTAAATAAAAAATTGGAAACCAATGGAATTTCCAATTCAATTCTTCATATTCTTCAATTGCTGACTCCAAAGATAAGAAAGCATAACCGCTAAAAAATTTTGAAAAATCTTCCTCACCTTCACAAGTGCCATTTCGCCATTGATAAAGCTGAGAAACTTCCTCTGGCAACTTAAAAGGTAAATCAGCAACTCTTTTATCAATTTCCTCATAACTTAATCCCGGTTGCAAAACATCCACCGAAGCGTATTTTTCCGAAGGATGTTTTTGCAACCAATTTACAATTCGATTTAAAGCATCTGTTAAATCTGACATCGCTAAAAATTATTTTTTACATCAGAAGCATCCGTAAAATAAGCTTAACTCAATAAATAGTACAGAAGTTCTTAAAATGTAGAAACAAAGTAAAGTGATTTCCTGACGTTACTTTTTGCATTTCGCTATCAGAATTAATATATTTTTCTTTCATGGTTGCAAAAACCGAAACCATGATTTATTCCATCTATAAATATGCATTTCTACTCAAACCCCCATCTTCACAAAACGACAAAATATTTAACGAAAATTACTATCTATGACCGTTTTCAGTTGAATCCAGTAATTTTTTAACCTCACCCCAACCCTCTCCTTGATAAGGAGAGGGAGAGATTTACTGTAAGTAAAGCGAGGGTGAGGTTTTTAACTGCTAACTAAAAAAACAGCCGCCTCCAGGAGACGACTGTTTACAAGAATAGGGGTTTTAATTAACTAACGTAAATTAACGTTTCGGTAAGCTTCCTTCGACTTAGTAATCGAAGTCACCGCCACCCATTCCAGCAGCAGCACCGGCACCTTCTTTAGGCTCTGGCTTGTCAACAACGATACATTCGGTTGTCAACACCATTGCTGCGATGGAAGCTGCATTTTGTAGTGCCGAACGAGTTACTTTTGCGGGATCGACGATTCCAGCGGTAAACATATCGCCGAATTCGTTAGTTGCTGCGTTGTAGCCGGTGTTAAATTCTTTCTCTTTAACACGCTCGGAAATTACCGCACCGTTTTGTCCGGCATTTTCAGCAATCCGCATCAAAGGAGCGGGTAATGCACGAGCTACAATCATTGCACCAATTAGTTCTTCACCTTTGAGGTTGCCACTTGCCCACTCTTCTAATTGAGGAGCTAAATGAGCCAATGTTGTACCACCACCAGGAACGATACCTTCTTCTACAGCAGCTTTGGTAGCGTTGATAGCGTCTTCAAGGCGCAACTTCTTATCCTTCATTTCGGTTTCGGTTGCAGCACCAACTTTAACAACTGCTACACCACCGGATAATTTAGCCAAACGCTCTTGCAACTTCTCTTTGTCGTAGGAAGATTCAGTTTCATCCATTTGACGGCGAATTTGATCGCAGCGAGACTTAACTGCGGCTTCGTTTCCTTCAGCTACGATAGTGGTGTTGTCTTTGGTGATGCTGATGCGGCGAGCTTTACCAAGCATATCTATCTTGGTGGCATCTAACTTCAAACCAGCATCTTCTGTAACTAACTGTCCGCCAGTTAAGATAGCAATATCTTCCAACATCGCTTTACGGCGATCGCCAAATCCTGGTGCTTTAACAGCAGCTACGTTAAGTACGCCACGCAAACGGTTAACAACCAAAGTAGCCAAAGCTTCTTTCTCAATATCTTCAGCAATGATTATTAACGGCTTGCCGGAACGAGCTACCTGTTCCAAAACGGGTACTAAATCCTGTACCAAAGCAATTTTCTTATCGGTGAGCAAAATGAAAGGCTCATCAAAATTTGCTTCCATACGCTCTGCATCGGTTGCAAAATAAGGAGAGATATAGCCCTTATCAAAGCGCATCCCTTCTGTAATTTCCAACTCGGTAAACATGGATTTTCCTTCTTCCAAGGAAATCACGCCTTCTTTACCTACTTTATCCATTGCTTGAGCAATCATCTGTCCGACTTCTTCGTCATTACCGGCAGAAATCGAACCAACTTGAGCAATAGCTTTAGAATCTTCTACTGGGCGCGCTTGCTCGGCAATTTTACCTACCAAGAAAGTAGCCGCTTTATCAATGCCGCGCTTCAAGGAAATAGCGTTAGCGCCAGCAGCAACGTTACGCAAACCTTCCTTAACCATTGCGTGCGCCAAAACTGTCGCGGTGGTAGTTCCATCACCAGCAGCATCGTTAGTTTTGGAAGCAGCCTGACGAATCAAAGATACGCCAGTGTTTTCTACATGGTCTTCTAATTCAATTTCTTTAGCAATGGTCACACCATCATTAACAATCTGAGGTGAACCAAACTTCTTCTCTAATACTACGTTACGACCTTTAGGCCCCAGGGTAACGCCCACAGCCTCAGCCAATATGTCCATGCCTTTTTCCAAAGCACGGCGAGCGTTTTCGTTGTAAATAATCCGCTTAGCCATAGTTACCTATTTGTACCTTTCGCTTATCTGTAAAAAAATGTTGTTATTTATTGCCAATTAGTTCTTAATTACTAGTTGCTTTGAAGAAACATGGGGTTGGGGGGAACGGGGAATAGGCAACAGGGAACAGTAAAAAAATCATTAAATACCTTTAACCTTTGACCTTTGAGCTTTAACCTTTAACCTTACCCTCGTAAAAATGTTTATTACAAACAACTAACAACTAACAACTAACCACTAACCACTAACTACTAACTAACAATCGCTAGAATATCTTTCTCAGAAAGCAGTACATATTCATCGGTACCCAACTTGATATCGGTGCCAGCGTACTTCGAGTAAAGAACTTTATCGCCAACCTTTACATCTACCGACTGACGATTGCCGTCATCCTTCATCTTGCCGTCGCCTACTGCTACTACTTCACCTACTTGAGGCTTTTCCTTTGCAGTATCGGGCAAGTATAGACCACCAGCGGTCTTTTCTTCCGATGCGTTTACTTTTACAAAAACGCGATCGCCTAAAGGTTTTACTGTAGATACGCTTAAAGATACAGCTGCCATAACTTTATTTGCCTTTTTAGCACTCTCGACTCCTGAGTGCTAATTTAGCGAAGCCAGACCTATGATGGCAATATTTCCTATAGTACGGGTTCCCGAACTAAGCTTAAATATAGGTCTACTTAAGTATAAATGCTCAATTTCGCTCTTGTGTTCGGGTTTTATGTAACTTCCGAAGAAGAGTTTGATATGGTTAGCGATTATTTGCAAAGCCAAGAAACTGTTATAGAACAGAAAAATGTTGCCTTTTTATGCATGATGATGCAGTGTTTCATTCGAGGGTTCAAGTACGAAAAAGAACTACGATTAATCTTAAAAACAGCTTATAAACTATATAGAAATTGTAGGGTTGTCAAAAAATCAACAACGTGTATTTCTATGAAATTAAGCTTTAATTTGTAATTGTTGCTTCTCGGTGGAGCTAGCTTTAGTTTTAGAAATACTTGAAAAAGTGACTATTTAAGCTCAAAATGGACTCTGTACAAGTGGAAAAATTGGCAACGGTTTCTGATAAACAAAAATCAACTACTTGCGGGAGAGGTTGTTCTAGAACAATAATAGTAGTCTACCTCGCGTTTATTTGTGGTAACTACTCTTTTAACCCCGTTCGTAATTGAACGCGCGATTAACGAACGCGCTGCGGAGTTTACAAATTGTTTGCTAGCCGATACTTTTCTGTTAGTTCCTTACCATAAAGGCTTCTCTGAATAAGAAATAAACTCTTAAAGGAGACGGGAGCATTCAGTTGGATACGTAAAAGCAGAAAAATAGATGAGGCGCGGGTTATTTTTACAAGAGGTATATTCGCCCAATACCTACCTTGTGAACACACTCATGATTATTATTTGATGGAATGTTTTTAGCCCGCACCTTTCAAAGCGATATATAATAGCGCATTATAGATACTATTGCTCTACGTATCCTTACTGGGCTGTAGCCAAGTTGGTGGCAAAATCTTAAGGTAGGGGATAACCTCCCGTATCGAGTTCCACCAATAAAAAGGCGAGGTAAGTGGGAAAAAAGGACAACATCTCAATCATCCACCAATTAGGATAACTATTCAAGACCTTGATGGATCTACGCGCGACAAGTGCCACTGCTATGAAAGAACCCAGCATGAAAGATCATAAACGCTTACTGCTCATAGATGATGACCCTAATCTCATCTTGCTGGTAAAAGACTATTTAGAGTTCCGAGGATATGAAGTCGTCACGGCTGAAAATGGTCGGGAAGCTCTGGAAATATTAGAGCTAGACATTCCAGACATGATTATTTGCGACGTGATGATGCCGGAAATGGACGGTTACACCTTTGTAGAACAAGTCCGACAAACAGAACGCACCAGTTGGATACCTGTTCTCTTCCTTTCAGCAAAGGGACAAAGCGCAGATAGAGTGAAAGGTTTGAACAAAGGTGCTGATGTATATATGGTCAAGCCCTTTGAACCAGAAGAACTCGTAGCCCAAGTTGAATCCTCGCTCAAACAAACAATTCGTTGGAAAGAACATCAAGCCAAGGGAGGCGAAAACGGCTCTCGCATCCAAGTACCCTTTGATGTTCAACTAACCCCAACAGAACTAAAAGTAGTGCAGTTTGTGGCTAGAGGTATGGCTAACAGAGAAATCGCTGAAGAACTAAACGTTTCTCAGCGTACCGTTGAAAGCCACGTTTCCAATATGTTGGGTAAAACCAATCTCCACAATCGCACCGAATTAGCCCGTTGGGCAATTGAAAATCAAATGGCATAAATCCATAGATTTTTGGATTTTGCAGAAAGTTTTGGGTGTAGATGCTCTTCCCCCAAAACTTTCTGAGACGGATTCTCGATTTAAATTACTAATCTAAAATCCAGAATCGCTTAGAAAAGGTTAACTAATGACTCCTTGCACAATCAGACAGCCATCAGTTAACAGTTAGCAGTTATCAGTTATCAGTGATTCGCCCTATCGGCTAGGGTTCATTGTAAACACTAGCTTTTAGCCCCCAGTTCACATTTTATTGATGTGTTTATTTCTCATTGATAATTGATAATTGATAATTGTTCACTGCTCACTGCTCACTGCTCACTGTTCACTATTAACTGCCGTCTTCCGTTCCACAATTTCTTTTAAAACCAGGCTAACAAACCCCAAACAAGCAAGTAGCACCGCAGCAGCAAAAGCCGTTTCCGTTTCATACTGCTTATAGGCTTGCTCTACAAACAGCGGTAAAGTTTGAGTTTTACGAATAATATTGCCAGATACGACAGATATCGCTCCAAATTCACCCATTGCTCTAGCATTCGTCAAAATTAAGCCATAAAGCAAACCCCAGCGGATATTTGGTAGAGTTACCCGCCAAAAAGTTTGCCATTGGCTTGCACCCAAAGTATTTGCAGCTTCCTCTTGAGAAGAACCAATTTCCTCCAAAACCGGAATGACTTCACGTGCCACAAAAGGCATAGTGACAAAAGCAGTAGCCAAAACCATTCCCGGAAAAGCAAAAATAATCTTAAAATTTACCGCCGATAATATCCCTCCAAACCAACCATTCTGCCCGTAAAGCAAAATCATCATCAAACCAACAACCACCGGCGACACAGAAAAAGGGACATCTAAAATACTCATTACAAAAGCCCTTCCAGGAAAGCGATTGCGAGCCAAAACCCAAGCCGCACAAAGTCCGAATACAGCATTTATCGGTACCACAATCAAAGCAATAAGTAAAGTAAGTCCCACCGCGCTGACAAAATCATCAGTCGTCAAATTGCTAAAAAACTCCCCAATACCAACTTTAAAAGCTTGATAAAAAACATTTACAGCCGGAATAAATAATACCAATCCTAAGTAAGTAATAGCACTGAATATTAAAAGCTTTTTACCCATAATTAAATAGTAGTTAGTTGTTAGTAGTTAGTTGTTAGTTGATAGTTGTTAGTTGTGAGGTATTAAAAGTTAAGAATTAACAGTGACAAGTTCGGAATTAGCAATCTGTTTTTTACTATTACCAACTACCAATTACCAACTACCGATGCCCAATTCTCTCTTTAATAATTGATAATTGATAATTGATAATTGATTATTGATATCTCTTTCCCCAAGCTTGTAATAAGTTAATTGCTAATAAAATTAACAGCGAAATTCCTAAAAGTACGGTTCCGATTACCGTTGCTCCAGCGTAATCATATTGTTCCAAACGTTGGAAAATTAACACCGATGCAATTAAATCTTTGAACGCAATATTTGAAGA
>JBCCLY010000102.1:0-9256 GCA_039026655.1 Cyanobacteria bacterium P01_C01_bin.38
CTCTGCACTGCAATTAACCTGAAAGTTGAAGATAAGAAAATTGCTTATGCATTCCCTGAGTTGCGCTGTACTTTCGGAGGGCGTTCTATAATACCGGATATCGCGGTATTTAAATGGGATAATATTGCTTTTACTGCTGATGGTAATGTTCCCGATAACTTTGAAAATCCGCCAGATTGGACAATCGAAATTCTTTCACCAGAGCAAAAGCCGAATAAAGTTATCGGTAATATTCTTCATTGTTTGAAATATGGTACTCGTTTGGGGTGGTTTCTCGATCCGGATGACTCAAGTATTCTGATATTTGAACCAGGAAAACAACCCGTATTGTTTCAGGGAGAGGATGTGTTATTAGTATTACCAGAAATTGAATTAACGCTAACTCCTAATCAAGTTTTTGGATGGTTAAAGATGAGTTAGTGAAATAACCCACCTCCGTGGGTTTTGCTTGTGTAGCAGTGTTAGCAGAGCGTCTCCCAAAGAGAGATATTATAATTGCCAGGTATGAATTTATCGCGAAATAAAAATATTACAGCAAATATAGCAATACGCACGATGAGTCGTGAGAAAGCTAGGTGCCAGAAACCCGGTTTTTCCAAAAAACCGGGTTTCTAAAATCTCACAAATGATTTAGGAATGCTATATTCTAAAAATGCTGCGTTACGAAGATGGTTAAGACTCCTTGCAACTAACAACTAACAACTAACAACTAACAATCAATCAATCAAATTTACGCCGAAACCGATTATCAAGTTTATCAGTTTTTTTACGATTGCAGCTAAAGCATAAAGTTTGCAAATTGCTGATATCGTTTGAGCCTCCACGGGCTAAAGGAATACTACGATCGATTGTTAATGACGTTTCTCCATATTGTTTACCGCAGCTTTGACATTGATATTTATTGCGTTCAAATACATATTTCCTCACTGCTGAAGGAATGGAAATACGCGGTGTTTTGCTCATATGATTTTTGAAAAGAGATAATTTCTATATTATCTATTTGAGGTGTTTTTTCAACTTCCAATTCTCGAAGAGAGAAGTCTAACAAAACTTTTAACTCTAAATCTTCGGTGGTATAACTTTCTGTTTTTGAAAAGTCTAAAATAACTTTAATTTGCAATTGATCTAACTGTCTAACTTGACTAAAAGTAATTAATTCACATTTTATATTCTCTTTTAACCAAAATTTCCATTCGATGCGGTTGAATATTCCTTGGTTATTTACTTCTCGAAAATATTTTTTGAGAAATTTATTTTTACTGCAAAAATTTAAGCTGAGGTTACTATGTTTAAAATTTTTAAGAATACTGTCTTGAATTTGATTGGCATTAAAAACAATATTATTCAATACAATAAAGTCATAATCTTCAGTCAAAGATTCAAATTTAGGATGCATGCCCAAGATCAAGTTTTATATTTAAGATAGTTAGATTTCTAGAAAGCTGATTTCAATATACAATCAATTTTCATAGGATTTGAGTGACAATGATATGGATTTCATCTTAATCGCGTGAATGAAACCCTTATTAATTATTATATTCGTTTATTTAGTTGTCAAAGATTAAAAAAATTCAGATGTTATGCAGCATACATCATGTCGTCAAAAGACAATTGAGGTTTTTTAACTTCATACTCTTCAGATAAGAATTCTAAATTAAACTGAATCTTAGCTATTTTGCTAGAATCTTTCTCGTTAGGTAAGAAATCTATAGATGATTTAGTTCTAATCTTTCCTTTCTGCCAGCTTGTTGCACCAAGTCTGAGAATCTCGCAATCATTTCCTTCTTCTGGGGAAGATAAACTAATGCTTATATTGCAATAACCAAAAGATGTATTGATTAATTCATATATTCTTTCTTTACTGTTACAACCATCATTTTCTTTTGTGAGAAGATAGTTAACCTTCTGCCATAACTCATTTTCTAACTGTTGCTTAAATTGACTAAATTTAACTAGACTACCGTTATATGACAAAACGTCATCATCATTGCAACTCAAAGATTTGAATTTACTTTCCATATTCGTTTAAATCATGTACTATAATTTCCAACTAAGTTACCAATCTTTTTAAAGTTTCTCTGTTACCAAGACAACATCAATTGTAATCGCTTAAATAGTTCCAGCTACTTCGTTATTTTCAAACGATACACTATCAACTATTTCTGCCTCTGATGACTCTATTATGGGTAATAAATAATCGTACAACTGCATGGCTGACAAACAACCGTTGATAGCAGAGACGGATTGATTAAAACTAGCAATTTTTTGACTAACAGCATTTAATAGTCGCTTGTTTAAGGCAACTTTTTCTTCAGCTTCTTTTACCAAAGTTTTTTCTAAATAAGCACGCGCTTTAGGATACTGTTGCAAAATTTCGTCGCTCTTAATATCCGCCATTGGTAAAAGCTGGGTTTTAAAGCTTTGGTTAATGGTTTGTCGGAATGTGATGCGAATTGTTTTGCTAACTTTAGGCTCAAAGTCTAACTTTAACAGTTGTTTAATTGCAGGCTCGGCTTCTACCATGCTTTCACAATCGTAAGTTTGAGAAGTTTGCTGCAATGTTTGACGAAACTGATAAATTGAAAAAGTCCCTTCATCATAAAATCTAGGACTTTCTCTAACAAATCTGTCGCATTCTACCCGCGCTGCATTCTGTAAAGCCAGAGAAATCTGCTTTTCTAACTTGCTTAATTCTTGCTCTAAACCTCCATCATTACCAAGCAAACGGTACAATTGCTTATAATATTCAGCCTTTCGGATTCTGTCATTCAACCTTTGGAAAAAATTGGTAACAATTTTCTCGGAAGATTCTACTAAAATATCTTCCAATTGATTCGCAAGATAATAAAGTGCCTCTACCAAAATGGCAATTAAAGGTGCTGTTGCATTGCGAGGATGACTCAATGTGGCACGTTTATAGGTGTCGGCAACGGAAAAAGTATCTAGCAATTCATCCAAACGATGAATCATCCTAGCGCGTAATTGATTAAAATCCGCTTCAAATTTTTCGCAAGCATTCGTCACAACGTGATTAACTTCTGCTGCGATATGATGGCGAAAATCATTACCGACTTGCTGCAATTGTTGATTGAGACGTTGCAATTCTTGAGCTTTCATTGCCTCAATTTCTTGCGGTTGGCTGTCTAATTCGCGCTGTATACTTTGATAATATTTCTTAATTTGATTACAAATATCTTGTAAATCTTCAGCTAAATGTTTGAATAATTCGGGACGTTTTTCTTGGGTAAGATAGCGGGTAATTGCTGCTTTAAATTCCTCAACACCACTATCTTGAATCAATTGATGAATTAATAACGTTCCTTGTTCTGATAAAATTCTGACATAGTTCTGATTCTGACTTTCAAAATTGTTTACAGAAATCCGAAATTTATCGGCGGGCAATTTACCCGAAGCTGTACAGTAACGTAGAAATTCGTAGACAAACTGTGGTGTTTCTTCTATTGAATCTTTTATGTTATTTAATTTATCATTAGCTTCATTGTTAATTTTATCGGCGATTTCGTGACTTTTTTGACAAACTTTATCAGCAAAAATAGTATCTAAACCAAATTTATCTTTCTGACTTGTTTGTTTAATCTGACTGCCATAAAAACCTAATAATCCACTAGTTTTAAAAACTCTACTGACATCCTGAAACTGACTACCAATTAAATTATTTAACCTTTGCTTCAAATCGCTGTTGTAACAGCTTTCATCAATACGATTGAAAACGTAAAAAACTCGATCTCTAATTCCTGGATTATCCTTTATTACTTCTAAAAGTTGAGTTTCAGCTTTTGTCATATCACCCATCGAAGCGGGTTTCAAGACACATACCACCGCTGAAGTATCGGGATGCTGAATTTTTTCATAAGTCAGTCGTGCATCTTTTTCTACCGGAGCATCAATACCGGGAGTATCAATAATTACGTTTCCATCCTGCAATAGAGGATGGTTGCAATAATATTCAATTCGCTTTAAAACCGCGCTATTACTTCCTCGACGCGCATAGCCCGCAGCTTCTTTAAGGTTATTAAAATTAAACTCTTCCATCGAATAAGTAGCATTATTTATCGTATGAATGTGCTGACGATTTGCTACATATCCCGATAATAATAAAATTAATGCTTGAGCCTGTTTCGCACGCTCGGATTTACTTGCACCACCTTCTTGCGCTATGATAGCTTCACTTCCTTGACGCAATAACTCAATTGCATCTTCTCGATTAATATTCTCAACTTTATGCAATCCCAACTGCTCGCATAAAGAAAATATCTGTTCCCTAACTTCTTGCTCGCTCAAAAATGTGAGAACAACTTTTTCATTATCGGGATGTGCATACTCTATCTTGCATTCTGTACCCGTAGCGTGTCCTTCTGCACTATAAAGCAATTCTCGCTCTAGAAGCGCATTAATCAACATTGATTTTCCCGCACTAAAGGCACCCGCGAATATAATTTCAAACTTCGGAGAGATTGCTTTTTTTAGCGAAGTCTGAACTGGGATAAAATCGCGAGAAGCCAAAGATGGTTCTTGCTGGATAAATTGCGTTATAGAGTCTACTTGTTCCTGTAGATTTTGGCATTGAGGCAGCAGTTCTGCCATATGTAGCATCCCGATAAAATAAAATAGAAACTTTGCGTATATTCTAAAAATGTTTTTTTCTATACGCTTCCGTAATGTTACTGATAATGTTTCTTATCTATGGAGATACTTTATTTTCTATCCGCGCTTTTACTTTGTGACCAAGCGCAAGCATAAAATAGAATTAAAAGCTATTAATTTACAATTTGAATTTTCAATATAGGGGGTCTAACCCCTCAGAGCTTAAACATACTTGCACATAATGTGAATATATTTCTATTCCATATTGCATAATTCTGATTAATTTGAAATACTTCGATCGAAAGGATAAATTAAACTTTTCGGCTGATTTCATCGAAGGTAAGGTACATCGGTAGAATTATATGGAGTAGTGAGTAGAGAGTAGGGAACGGGGAACAGGGAACAGGGAACAAGAAGAATGTAATAACCATTACTACTTGCTTTCGTAGTGTATCTTAATAGGATATACAGCACGAAATTAAATGAGGTACATTCTTCTACTCCCTACTCCCTACTCCCTACTCCCTTATCACGATATGCTCTATACCTCATTAAGATGAAATCCGCTGTATGAAAATTTTTCCTATTAGACTTGAACCAAATGCAGATTTAAGAAAGAGTTTAAAAAGCTTTGCAGTCGAACAAAATATTCAAGCAGGATTTATATTTACTGCGGTTGGTAGTTTAAAACAAGCGACAATCCGCTTCGCTAATCGAGACAATACCACAGTATTTACCGAAAAATTTGAAATACTTTCTCTCAACGGTACTTTAGCTACTACCGGAATACATCTTCACATCGCGATCGCTGACAGTAATGGTAAGGTGATTGGCGGGCACCTCAGCGATGGTTGCATTATTTACACTACCGCTGAAATCGCGATCGGGATTGCTGAAAATTTTAGTTTTCACAGAAGTTTTGACGAAAAGACGGGATTCAACGAGCTTGAAGTTGTGCCATTAATTTCGACGGGTTTGTAGCAGCCATGCCCGCGCATCCAGAATTCGGAAGGGCTAAAGCCCCAACTACAAACCTTGTTACCCGTTATCGAATTTATTATATTTTTCTTTCTATTTGAGCATCTTTCAATCCATCAAAAGTAGCTACCACACTATAGGTTTCTACTTGACTAATCGGTGCGGGTTTCATCTCACCACGAAAGTCTAAAATTTGCACCAATATAAGGTAGGCAACAGCTAAAAGTATAGAAATTACACCCGTAATAACCGCGACAATTTTTCCTCTATCCATGTGTTTTTCCGCTTTGTTAGAGATATTTTACCATTGCCATAATAAATTATGGGATTTAACTATGGTATTTTGAGATGCGGGGATTTATTTTAGAATCTATAAATGCTTTTAAAAGTAATGCGCGACTAACAAATTGTTCGCAAAGGCGAAATCCACAAATATCCTGAACTAACTTGTACATTGGTTTTTTGGTTTTACGTTTGAAATCAGGACATAAAGTTAAGGATTTATTTGAAAGTCGCAAGTATTCTGGATAGTCTATGTACATATAGTCTCTGGCTAGCTCAAAGTAACCATGTGCTAAAGCACGACGATAATGAAGTGGAATATTCTGTTGATGTTGCTTTAATAATTTTTGTTCAACTTTTTTTAACACTTTGCAATGATTTTCTACCCAACGCTGTTTTGAAGCAGTTGATACTGTAACGCTGCCGTATCTTCTATATATTGAATAACAACCAGGTTGATAAACAACTTTTGCACCAGCCATTATCACTGAAATGAAAAAATCTCTATCTTGTGCGGCTGAGAAATTTTCATCCCATCCACCACTTTTCTCTACAGCTGTTCTTCGGTAAAATAAAGATGCAACAGCAGTCCACCAATTTTCGATTAAAGATTGAAGAATATCTGCTTGCTTTCCAGGTTTCTCTACTTGTTCGAGAAATACTACTCCGTTGGATTGATGCCCTTGAAATCGCCAGTCACCATAAACAACGTCTGCTCCTGTTTTTTCTAAAAAGTTGACTTGCCTTTCTATTTTCTCTGGCAAGATCAAATCATCTGCATCTAAAAATTGAATATATTCTCCTTTCGATAAAGCAAATCCTCGATTTCTAGCGTAGCATCCGCGTTTATTTTCAGGGAGGCGTTCCCAAGTTATTTTATCTCCGTAGCTTTTAATAATTTCTATGGAGTTATCTGTAGAAAAATCATCAATTACAATAATTTCAATATGAGGATAGGTTTGTTTCAAACAGCTATCAATAGTCTCTGCTATCCATTTTTCGGCATTAAAACAAGGAATAATTACGGAAACTAGTTTTTGCATTTTTGTGTACCTATTTTTTAAATAAGTTTATTGATTCGATCTTGATGGTTTTTTATATCGTTTAATCTCAAACATCCTGTTTTCTCTTAAACAGTTTATTTAGCATTGAAACTATGGTGTAATTCATGTTTATATCGTAAGATAGATGCTTATTAATTCTGCTTGTTAAGTAAGTAGATGCACTTTAAATTTATTATCAAAGCAGGTAGAAAATGCTGTTTTAAAATTGGGAAGTTAAGCTGTAAAAAGCATTACTAATAAATTCATATCAAGCGGCTTGATGCCAAAGATCGGTAAGTAAATGCTTGTGTTCTTGAATATCTGATTTTTTCGCTTGTAAAAATCCTGCTTCTCGCATATCTTCAGAAACTGGTTTTTTAATAATATCAACGACTTCTTCTATCGAATCGTAAACCAATCCTGCGTCACCAACATATTCCTTTATATCTGGTCTAATATTTGGCACGCATACACCTACACCAGCTGCTTGTGCTTCGGCTATAGCCATTGGCCAGCCTACTGTTGCTAATGTAAAGTCTGCTGTATAAACTAACCACTGATGTTTTTTATACTGCGGACTCATTTCATTTGGCTCTATCGGTAAAGTAATGTTTACAGGATTACCTTTAGACTTGTTAACTAGCTTCAATTCATCAACTCTGTAACCAAGGGCGTAAAGATTAAATTGCTTCTCTGGTAATAAAGTTGCAAGTTCGATATAGTTTTCCATTTTTTTCTTAGGAATAACTGCACCAGTATTCATAATTGCTTCACCGTTGGGATACTTTGAATGAAACAATCCGTAATTTATTGTGGGAAAACAATCGATTATCTTAGATGAATTAACACCATATGCTTCCAAATATTGCCGCGCAAAAGGAAAAGCTAAAACACCCAAACAAAGTTCGTGGTTTATCCAGTGTAGGTTGGTTTTAATATGAGCAACTTTCTTAAACTGTGGTGTATTTCTTTCCAATATTTCTCGCATCCGCCCCTTCCAATTTTTACGACGCAAGCAAAGCGTGTCATAAGAGTGCGATCTTACTGTAAAAGGAATCCCTAATTCTTCAGCAAGCGGTGCAATAAAATCGAGTTGATTTAAATAGTGCGTGTGAAGAATATCGGGTTTTACTTGTGCGGCTATTTCTTTAATCGCGTCTTTTTCAGTTAAATGGTGATAGGGAAAGTGATTTTTGTAAGGAATATCTGAAGGCTTGCGAGAAACAATAGTAATGTCGTAATCCTTATAAAGAGCCTCAAGTTCAGTCTTGAGATAGGTTTGGGAAATTTGAGGATACCCTCGGATAACGTACATTACAGACAGTTTTTTTTTCATTAATCTAGTTAGACAATCGTAAAAGTGAATCGTTTGGTTTTAATTACTGCTGAAAGCTTCTCGCAACACTTGCTTGGTATAGCTTCGTAGCGTATATGATGATAACGATTTGATTCGTCCCAGAGTAGGCTTTGGATCGAGTTTCATCGCCCGCAGCAAACTTGAAATCGCAGCTTTTGGTTGCCCTAATTCTAAGGATCTTTCTGCGTGATCGCATAAGAAGGTAGCAAAGGTTTGAGGATGAAGTTTAAACAGCGATTCATGCTTGTTGAGCAACCGCTCAAAATTTACTTGACGCAAGGCTGGATTGCGAGAAATTCTTTCTCCCTCATGAGCAGTAAGCTGATAAGTAACGGTTGGTAAACCCAAAATAGAACAGACTGGATTGAGCCTTAAAAACATTTCGGTATGAACCCGAGAAGTAAAGGTTTCGTCGTAACCACCAATTTCGAGCAGAAGCTCTCTATCTACAACTAGTGTCTGTTTAGATAAATAAGATTTACCAGGTTCAATATCTTCGAGAAAGAAATGAGAACCTAGCGGTAAAGTTGGAGGTAAGCGTCTGTCAGTTACTTCACCGTCGGGCTTAACAACTTCCAAACCAGAAAGTGCGGCGACTGGTTTTGGCAATGTAGTATTTCTCAAAGCATCTAAAGAAACTTGCGCCATCGACGGCAATAATTGATCGTCATCATCAAGATAGGTGACATATTGACCTTTTGCAGCCTTTAAGCCTACATTGCGAGCTACTGCATTACCGCTATTTTTCGATAGTCTAATTACTTTCAATCGAGAATGTTCTGGTAGACTTACTGGCTTGTCGGAACCGTCATCAACTACAATTACCTCTACTTCTTCTAAAGTTTGCTGCAAAGCACTGTTAACAGCACGCGGTAAGAAATGAGGTCTATTGTAACTAGGAATAATGATGCTAAGTAAGATATTGTTCATTTTGACACACCCAAATGAGATACTTTTGGTTGGTTGAAAAACAGAATCATTCTTAAACTGA
>JBCCLY010000103.1:0-9223 GCA_039026655.1 Cyanobacteria bacterium P01_C01_bin.38
TAACAATTAACAATTAATAACTAAATATGACTAATTCAATAAAAGTTGCTGTGGTAGGGGTTGGACGTTGGGGTGTTAATTTATTGAGAAATTTTTTAGAGCATCCCCAGGTAGAAGTTGTAGCAGTAGTAGATCCAAATTCTGAATGTTTGGCAAAGGTAGAACGGCAATATGATTTAGGGAAAAATTCTGAAAAAAATGTTTTATTAACTACTGAATACCAAAAACTTCAACAGCTATCGGAATTAAATGCGGTAGTAATTGCCACTCCTGCCGTTACACATTATTCGTTGATTGAGGATGCTTTAAATTGGGGATGTCATGTTTTAGCGGAAAAACCTCTTACTATTAATCCCTCAGAATGCCGTCAGTTGTGTGAATTAGCCGAAAAACAGCAGTTGATTCTGATGGTAGATCACACCTATTTATTTCATCCGGCAGTAGAAAAAGGACAAGCAGAATTACAAGCTGGTGCTGTAGGAGATTTACGCTACGGTTATGCCACTCGCACCCATTTGGGGCCAGTACGCCAGGATGTTGATGCACTATGGGATTTAGCTATTCATGACATCGCAATTTTTAACAGTTGGTTGGGTGAATCACCAATCATTGCTCAAGCAACGGGAAAAGTTTGGCTACAATCTTCTCCTAATCCCCTATCTGATTTAGTGCAGGTAACGCTAACATATCCTTCAGGTTTCCAAGCATTCATTCATCTATGCTGGCTAAACCCCGACAAACAACGGCGTTTGGTAATTGTGGGTAGTCAAGGTAGCTTAATTTTCGATGAAATGTTAACCGATAAACCTTTAACCTTGATGCAGGGTGAGTTTGAACGTCAGGAAAATCGCTTTATCCCTGTAAATCAACAGCAAAAAGTGTTAGAAGTCGCAAAAGGCGAACCACTAAAGCGAGTTTGTAGCGGCTTCATTGAATGCATCGAGCAAAATACTCCGCCATCAATATCTAATGGTTGGGTAGGTACGCAGTTAGTAGAAATTCTCACCGCTCTTACTAAATCTTTAGAAGCAGGGGGTGAGCCGATTTCTATTCAAAATAACGGCAAAGGAAAATAAATTTCTTGTGGGATGGGCTTCTAGCCCGTCCTTTTTACATTGAAACAAAATCCCGATGTTGGGTTACGACGCATATAAATTGATTGCTTAATTTTTAAATATTGTCGTGCGTCTAACCCAACCTACGAATTTTTTGGATAACTACTTTAAGTTAGCTTGAATACTTGTTTGTGCTACCTTACCATTGCCATTTACAGAATCAGTTGTATTTTCGGTATCTATCAAAGGTAAAGTAATTTTAACTGTAGTACCTCGATCCATACCTAGACTTTCAAGAGTTATCGTACCTCCCATTAATTCGATTAAGTTCCGTGAAATTGCTAGTCCCAAACCTGTACCGTTATACTCACGTGTATTGCTAGCATCCACCATCACAAAAGGACGAAATAGTTTTTGCTGTTGCTCGGTATCGATACCTATACCTGTATCAATTACAGCAATAGTTACCCAGGGTTTATTATTGTAATTTTGAATTTCTGTGGTTATGGTAATACTTCCTGTTTCAGTAAATTTCGTTGCGTTGCCAATCACGTTGATTAAAACTTGTTTGAACTTCGCTGTATCTGCATTAACTCGAATTTGCTCTTCTAAAACAGGAGCATTCAACTGCAAACCTTTTTGTCGGATACTTAGCGATTGCAAGCTAATTACTTCGTTAATTGTTTGACGCAAATCTATCGGTTTGATTACAACTGAAAGCTTACCCGCTTCGATTTTAGATATATCAAGCAAGTCATTAATGATACCCAACAAATGAATAGCGGTTTCATCCGCACGTTTGAGAAATTCTTTTTCTTCTTCTCTATCGTCACACATATCTTCCCGAACTAGGCGTATGGAATTGATGATGACGTTTAAGGGGTTTCTCAATTCGTGGGAAGTTGTCGCTAAAAAATGACTTTTACTTTGATTTGCAGTTTTTGCGTCTTTCCAAGCAATTTCTAACTCTTCAGCCCATGCTTTGAGTCTTTCAACCATTTGATCTAATGCTTGCGCTAATTGATTAAATTCTCGAATCTCGAAATTATGGGGAATGAGGGAAGAACTATCTGATAAATGAAGATTCAAGGCATAATCACGCAGTTGTTCTACTGGACGTGCTAAGTAACGAGACACATACAGCGATGCTAGTAAAGTCGCACAAATCAAACCCACTGTCAAAACAAATAAAATTAATTTGATTTGTTGTAAACCTACTAAAGCATTATCCAAGCTGGTAAAGGCTAAAACTACCCATTTTTGGTCGCCATCATCAACTGGGCTGTTAATAGCTGTATATCCAGCAAGTAACTGCTTACCTTCATTTTCAAAAAATAAATTTGAAGATTCTTCGCTTTTGGATATAGCATTTTTTACAATTTGCTGTAGCTTGTTTCCATCAGCGTGTTCGGCAATATTGGTACCTACTCGTTGAAAAATTGGGTGTGCCAAAATTGTCCCATTTTCTGCAATCACTACCGTAGAACCTGTTAAAGAACCTGGATTATCTTTAATTCTTTCGTGCAGTAGTTGCGACTGCATACTTAAGGTATAGCGCAATTTACCTTGAGTATCGTAAACCGGAGAAGACAAGTTTAGCTCTAGCTTTGAGGGTTGATTTTCTAAACTATTTTTTCTATTTTGTGGAGGTAAAATATGTTCAAATTTGACTTTATCTTGAGAAATCGAAAAATTGTTCAAACTAATTAATTGTTTACCACAATTTCCAGCAACAATATTGTTACCCGAAGGTTTTGTCAATTGAATGCATTTTATTTGTCTGGGCAATTCTCTCGCTAGTTGAGTAACAAATTGTTCTACTAACTGAGGTTGACCCGATTGAAGAACCGTAGTTTGGGAAGCAGTAAATAGATTAATTTTGAGCGCATCAATACTATTGGCAATGTTCTCACCTTTCACAATCGCACTTTCAGTTAAATTCTGACGGGCAATTTCTATTAAGCTAGAACGTGCTTTTTTATAGCCGACAAACTCGCCTATCAATAAGACTGGTACTGATAGCAATAATATCTTGGATATTAGAATTCGACGAAATGATGATTGACGAAAATTCACCATTGGCATTCTCTTATAAGCATCTGACCTTCAAACGTTAAAATAAATCTGATTTAACAAGTTAATATACTTCTATTATTAAGTTTATTATTCCAGTAGAGTCAAGTTATTCAATTGTTGTTAACAAAGAAGAACCATCTGGCTGGTGCCAAATTTTATCAGTGAGAATTAAAATTTCCATAGCTTGTTGGTTATTAATTGGAATATCTTTGTTACACTTTAGCAACCTTCACATTTTAGATGAGTATCAAACTGAATATGATAATATATATTACTATGCAATAAGATTATTGAAAGTTGTATGCAATTATATTTTGAACTTAAGCACAACAATATAACTGTATTACAAGTAATAAATATCAGCTATAAAAGTTTTCTATTGATTGGTATTAGTTGTTAAAAATATATCTATAGCGTTACGGTTACGGTTAAAGGTTAAAGGTCAAAGGTTAAAGGTTAAAGGTTAAAGGTCAAAGGTTAAAGGTTTAAGATTTAAGAATTATAAGTTTGTGTCTTTATTAATGTCTTAACCGGTATTACGTAATACGATATATCGCCCACCATACTTTTTCATGACAAAACAATCTCGTCCTCATACCACAATCGTTTTGGCGATGAGTGCAGATGGGAAAATAGCAGATGTTACTCTAGCTCCAGCTAGATTCGGTTCAAAAAATGATAAAGCACACTTAGAAAAACAAATTGCCACAAAGGATGCTGTTTTGTTTGGTGCCGGTACTTTACGCGCTTACGGTACGACTTTAACTGTATCGCATCCAGAACTATTACAGCATCGATCCGGCAATGGTAAGCCACCCCAACCCGTTCATATCGTTATTTCTGATTCTGGCGAGTTAAATCCAGGTTTACGCTTCTTTCAACAGCCAGTTGAACGCTGGTTAATTTCAACCGCTACAGGAGCTAAATTCTGGCAAGCAAGACCGGAATTCAAACGTATACTGGTATTTGATACGCCCGCAGGAAAAATCGATATTCGTGCAGCGTTCAAACATTTAACTACCCAAGGAATAGCACAGTTAGGGATTTTAGGTGGCGGAAATTTAGTAGGGAATCTTTTAGAACTAAATTTAATTGATGAAATTTGGCTTACTATCTGTCCGTTAATTTTAGGTGGGCAAAATGCACCGACACCAGTTGAAGGTTGCGGATTTTTAGCGAAACTCGCTCCACGCTTGCAGTTGATGGAAGTTTGTACCGAAAACCAAGAAGTATTTCTTCACTATTCCCTGCAACAATTCCCAGATTAGACTACGCTGTAGGAAGCTTTTGCCGCTCCTAAATGTGTCTTTAACTCCGATGTTTGAAAAAATTAAGTCGAGTTATTCCCTCTTGTGGATTGATAAAGTTGCTGAAGTACCCAAAAATGCTTGGAATGCTTTGGCTGTTCCACTTCAGACTCCTTTTTTTGAATGGGATTGGTTAAACAATCTCGAAGCTTCTCAAAGCGCTACAGCTAAGAGTGGTTGGTTGCCCAATCACCTAACGTTATGGCGAGATAGAACGTTGATTGCTGCTGCTCCACTTTATATCAAAGGACATAGCTATGGAGAATTTGTCTTTGACCATCAGTGGGCAGATTTAGCTTACCGCATTGGCGTAGAATATTATCCCAAAATGCTGGGAATGTCGCCGTTTACACCAGCAGAGGGCTATCGATTTTTGATTGCACCAGGGGAAGACGAAGACGAAATAACTTCCTTAATACTGCGGGAAATAGATTCTTTTTGTAAAAAACAGCGTATCAGCGGCTGTAATTTTTTGTATGTAGATCCCGATTTTCGTCCAGTATTAGAACGTCAGGGTTTTACAGCTTGGTTGCACCACAACTATGTTTGGCAAAATCATGACTTTAAAAGTTTCGATGATTATTTAGCTGTATTTAATGCCAATCAGCGTCGTAACATCAAACGCGAACGAAAAGCTGTAGCTAAAGCCGGTTTGGAATTCAAAGCACTTAGCGGCGATGATATTCCTCAACACTTATTTCCTTTAATGTACGATTTTTATGCCGACACCTGCGACAAATTTGGCTGGTGGGGTAGCAAATATCTGACAAAACAGTTTTTTGAATCGCTTTACGAAAACTATCGCGATCGCGTCGTATTTTTCGGAGCCTACAGCGAACAAGATGACACCCAACCTGTAGGAATGTCATTTTGTTTATACAAAGACGATAAAATGTATGGTCGCTATTGGGGTAGTTTCCAAGAAATAGATTGTCTGCACTTTGATGCTTGCTATTATTCACCCATCGAATGGGCAATTAAAAATAATATTCAAATATTCGATCCAGGTGCAGGTGGAAGACACAAAAAACGTCGCGGTTTCCCAGCAACCCCAAACTACAGCCTACATCGTTTCTACAACAACCGTTTAGGACAAATACTCCGTCGCTACATCAGCGAAGTCAACGAACACGAACAACGGGAAATTGAAGCGATTAACGAGCAAATTCCTTTTGCAGCTAAGAATTAGGGAGTAGGGAGTTGGGAGTTGGGAGTTGGGAGTTGGGAGTTGGGAGTTGGGAGTTGGGAGTTAGGAGTTAGGAGTAGGGAGTTGGGAGTTAGGAGTTAGGAGTTAGGAGTTAGGAGTTAGGAGTTAGGAGTTAGGAGTTAGGAGTTAGGAGCTAGGAGTTGACTCTTGGCACCTTATAGATGAAAACTGGTAATTGGTAATTGATGAAAACCTTTATGAGAGCAATCTTTTTTAAGTAATTATGAATCTACTTGATAATTTAAAAGCGATTGATGACAAACTTTCTCAACGACATATTGATTTAGATCCTGCCGGATATTTTATTATTTACATCGATCCAGAACAGGGATTAATTTTTGCTAAACATTTTACTAACATCATCGATGAACGAGGCTTAGCTGTCGATCCGGAAACGGGAAAGGTAATTCCAGCAAAAGGTGAAGTCCAACGAACCCATACAACGGTATATTCAGGCAGAACTGCAAAAGAATTATCAGTGAAAATTCTTGAAGAAACTCAGCCCTGCCCAATAACCATGTTCGATCATGCAGCTTATCTAGGCAGAGAATTTGTCCGAGCCGAGATAGCTTTGGCAACAGGGCAAGAGTACGTGCAGGATTAAGAATTATGTAATGGGTAATGGGTAGTTGGTAATAGGGGATTGGGGATTGGGCATTGGGCATTGGGGATTGGGCATTGGGAATTGGGGATTGGGGATTGGGGATTGGGCATTGGGCATTGGGCATTGGGAATTGGGGATTGGGGATTGGGCATTGGGGATTGGGCATTGGGAATTGAGGATTGGGGATTGGGAGAAATGTTTTGCTAGGGAGCGAGACGCTCCCACTACATTCCTAACTCCTAACTCCTAACTCTTAACTCCTAACTCCTAACTCTCTTTACCCAATGTTTTTGCTAGGGAGCGAGATGCTCCCACTACATTCCTAACTCCGAACTCCTAACTCCGAACTCCTAACTCTCTTTACCCAATGTTTTTGCTAGGGAGCGAGACGCTCCCACTACATTCCTAACTCCTAACTCCGAACTCCTAACTCCTAACTCTCTTTACCCAATGTTTTTGCTAGGGAGCGAGACGCTCCCACTACATTCCGAACTCCGAACTCCGAACTCCGAACTCCGAACTCCGAACTCTCTTTACCCAATGTTTTTGCTAGGGAGCGAGACGCTCCCACTACATTCCTAACTCCTAACTCCTAACTCTTAACTCCTAACTCTCTTTACCCTTCAGATGATGGTTGGAAAACTAAGTAGATATAGTATGTTGCCATCGGAATTACGGTGGCAGCTATCAGCAATCCTACTATCCAAGCTGTAGCATTTCCTTGGTCGGTGTCTTCAGCTTTGGTAAATGTTCCTTCTACCTGTACTTCGTTTTCAACTTCTGGTGGGCCGGGATCTGGTTCGCCAGAAAGTACGGTAGCAAGACGTTCTTGTGCATCTAAAAAGGCTTGGTTGTATTTGTTGCCCTTCCTTAACGGTACTAAAACTGTTTCTGATGCTACACTTTCGGCTATATCATCAGACATTATAGATTTGACTTGATCGCCAGTGATAATGGCGGTGCCATTAGTTATGGAGTCAATCATTAATAAAGTTTGATTTGCTTGCGCTTCTTTGGTAGGAAACCATTTTTCAAATAGGGCTTTTGTAAAACTTTCGGGAGTTTCCCCATAATCTAAACGACGAACGGTAACTATTCTGACTTCGTTTCCTGTTTGGTTTGCCAATTCATCGAAGGCACTACTAATTTTACCTTCATTAAAACGGCTGATTAAATCTGCTTCATCTACAATCCAAGTGTCTGAAGTCAAGTTTGGTATGTTATATACACCCGTAGCTAAAGCGGGTATCGTAAACATTGAAAAAACGAATATCATCATCGCTAGCGATACAGTCAGCTTAGCGATATACTTTTTGCAACCCAAGAAGCGGTTGAGAAGCTGTTTCATTGCGGAAAACCACATACGACTTTTCACCAAAAATACTACATAAGTATGACGCTCGTCTCGTTTTTGGCAAGGTTTTCTATGTTGGAGTGCGGATCGATATTGATAAAAGTAAGAGTTTTTAGATAAAACGTAATGATTCCAAATGTCATTAAGAGAATGGGGAATGGGGAATGGGGAATACCGACAAGAAACCGAGTTTCTCTTAACTTGTTGAAAATGGTGTAAAATATCAGTCTCAACGTAGTTTATTTATAAGACGTTAAGAATTTAAAAATTGATTTAAAGGTAATAATTAAGGTTTTACGAAATTAGTGCAAGCTATTAATAAAAAGGTACAGCTTGATAATAACAGGCTGCTATTTAGCAATTATTACGATATAATTATATGGATTTAATCACTATGTTGATGGCTGAAACCCTATTATTAAATACTTATTAGATACTTATTAAATACTTTTATAAATTATGAATTATCTGATTGCGGTTTATCCAAACGAAGTAGAAGCTTTATCTGCTCGCACTGCTTTAGAAAATGAAAGTTTACCCAGCGAACAAATTAGTATTGTAGGTGAAGGTTTCAAAAGTACCGATGACTACGGATTAATCAAACCCGAGCGACAAGCTAGAAACAACCCGGATGTTGCTTATTGGCTTGTGCCCATTGGATTTGCTTGTGGTTATGCTTTTAGTCTGTTAGCAAATATCGAAATAATTCCCGCAGGTAGTTTTCCTAATCAATTTGTTGGAGGTTTGTTGGTAGCAGTTTTTGTTTTTTTGTTAGCTTCTGCTGTCGGTAATAAGTTTGGGCTTAACGTTAACAATGACGATTCTTGGCTTTATCGCGATCGCCTTAATGCTGGCAAGTATTTAATTGTTTTTCACGGTACCGACGAATTGGTCAAAAAAGCTACTAGCACCCTGCATTCTTTTGAGGTTGAAAATGTTTAAGGATAGGGAGTAGGGAGTAGGGAGTAGGAAGTAGGAGAAAAATAATTATTTTAGTCAGTAATAATTCAAGCAAATAACCTGAATCTCGCTAAAACATTTTCAATCGTCTGCGGCAAAATATTATTCAATTCCCTACTATCTTGAAACTGCATTATCTGAGTTGCTGTTAAATCGAAGGGAAATTCTCCAACTCTATCCTCACGCTGCATTTGTGCGATTAAAATCTGCTCGGAGCGCTTGCTTTGAATAGCGTAACCAAGTTCGATACAGGTATTCGCACTGGGAAGAAGCAAAGGTTTTTCCTTACCGCTATCAACACTGGCGATGGGTGTGGCATCGGCAATAAATAGCAAGCTTCTGCGAATCTTTCGCATCATGCTGCTTCCCAATCTCATTGGTGCATCTTTTGGGCGAATTGACTCAATCAACTTTAAGGGAAGTCGCGAGCGCAAATTCAATTTATCCAAAGTATCAAGCAATCCTTCTCGTAAAGCATCGCTTGCTTCTGGATATTCATTTTGATAACTGAGAAAAATCGTTGGCTCTAACTGCGACAATAAAGCCTGTTTCGTGAAATAAATCTCATGGCTAATCAAATCGATGTTAGCGACACAATAGCCACCGCTACCTTCAACATAAAATTCTATCTCGTCTCCTTCCAGATAACGTCTAAACCAA
>JBCCLY010000104.1:0-9175 GCA_039026655.1 Cyanobacteria bacterium P01_C01_bin.38
ACAATTCCTTTGTAGATTTAAGAGTAGAAATATGAGTAATCAAGGTCTTATACCAGTAGTTGTTAATGGTGCTGCGGGAAAAATGGGTAGGGAGGTGATAAAAGCTGTGTCGGAAGCACCGGATATGGATTTAGTGGGTGCTATTGATACAAGTCCCGAACATCAGGAAAAGGATGCGGGAGAGTTGGCTGGTTTGAGCGAACCTTTGGAAGTTCCGATTACTGACCAAATGGAAGGAATGCTGGCGTTTGCTTCTCAAGGAAAGCAACCAGGAGTTATCGTTGATTTTACACATCCAGATTGCGTATACGACAACATTCGTAGCGCGATCGCCTATGGGGTGCGTCCCGTTGTAGGAACTACTGGCTTAAGCGCGGAAAAACTAAAAGATTTGGCAGATTTTGCGGATAAAGCTTCTACCGGATGCTTAATTATTCCTAATTTTTCTATTGGCATGGTGTTGCTTCAACAAGCAGCAGTTACAGCTTCACAATATTTCGATCACGTTGAAATCATCGAACTTCATCACAACCAAAAAGCAGATGCACCAAGCGGTACCGCGATTAAAACTGCTCAAATGTTGGGTGAATTAGGTAAAACTTACAACCAAGCTATAGTAAATGAAACCGAACATATAGCAGGAGCGCGGGGAAGTCAAGCCGATGAAGGAATTAGAATTCATAGCGTTCGCTTACCAGGATTAATAGCCCATCAAGAAGTTATTTTTGGCGCATCCGGTCAAATTTATACTTTACGACACGATACCAGCGATAGAACTTGCTATATGCCAGGAGTTTTACTAGCAATTCGCAAAGTTCTTCAGCTAAAGTCGTTAGTATATGGATTAGAGAAGATTCTTTAACTTGAAATCTTCAATCTCGGACACTTGTTACAAAGTAAAAAACTTTAACAACATTGTGTCCTCAAAATCCAAAACAAAAGCATCCGTTGCTAAAAGCATCCGTTGCTAAAAGCATCCGTTGCTAAAAGCATCCATTGCCAAAAGCATCCGTTGCCAAAATCCTGTTAGCGAAAATCCAAAATCTAAAATGCTTGTCCCATTGACACGCGAGAAGTTTGAACAATTGATTCCCCTGATTGCAACTGGTTTGCAGTACAAATACTATTGGGGAAAATTTTCCAATTTTTTGCAGCGGTTATTAATATCTGTAATTATTGCTAGTGTTATTTTACTTATAGAAGTAATTTTACGTCTTCCTTTAGGCCCAGTTGTATTTTGCTTCGGACTTGTAGGGGCACTTTACTGGTTGTGGGGGCCTGTATTATGGGCTAGTTTGCGAAATGCTAAATTCCGTCGTTACAAATACGCTGGTTTTTTTCGCGGCAGAGTCTTGGACTTGTGGATTACAGAAGAATTGGTTGGTACGCAAGAAACAGTAAATAATAAAGGCGATTTAGTAATTGTAGAAAACCGAGAAAAACGGATTAATTTGGAAGTTGGAGACGAAACCGGATTTAGCGCTTTACTCAAAGCTCCATTACAAGTTTCCCATAAAACAATAAATCGGGGTCAGGTAGCAGAAATGCTCGTAATGTCTAGCACTCCCGATTTAAGCAGAATAGAAGAAATAACAGATATATATATTCCCAATCGCAACTTATGGGTAAGCGATTATCCTTTTCTGCGGCAGGATTCTTTCAAAGAAGTAAGTCGCCGCATTTACGATGATAGGGAAGAAAGTTATCGTAGTCGCCGTCGTTCACCCAGAGAAAGAAGCAGAGAAATTGATGGATACTACGATGACTACGACGAACCAGAACGTCCTTCACGAGAAAGAAGTAGGGAAATTGAAAGGTATTACGATGATGACGAGCGGCAACGTCCACCCAGAAGAAGCAGAGAAATTGATAGATATTACGATGATGACGAGCGGCAACGTCCACCCAGAAGAAGCAGAGAAATTGAAAGAAGACCTGTTTATGACGATGAAGACGATTGGTAGCAGGAGTTAGGCAACGGATGGAGTTTGGTAACGGATGGAGTTTGGTAACGGATGCACTTAGGCAACGGATGGAGTTGGGCAACGGATGCAGTGAAGAGTTGGAAGTTTTGAATTCAACCTTTGACCTTTGACCTTTAACCTTTAAACTTAACTTATTCCAACAATTCCGCAAGGTCTTCCAAGGGATATTCGGGTTCTTCTGGACAAAATTCTACACAAATTCTTACCTTTCCCTTTTTCCAACCTCTAGCACCTAACTTCAATATTTCACAATCAATACCTTCATCAAATAAAGATGCTTCTGGCATCTGAAAACTAATATATTTCTGTATAACTTCTATCAATTCTAAAACTTTAAATGTGGAAGAAATTTCCAGATTTCCAGAATCTTCTGCGCTAACAGATATAACTTCATTACGTTCCAATCGCTCGAACTGTTTTTCCATGCTAATTTTTTATACTTAAATAATTCGATTTACCAAAAAACAAGATTTTGCCCGTTTTTATAATTTATGAAACATGAAAGTCAAAGTCGGTAGATGGTTATTATATATCCTAAGCAATTATTTAGTCATACCAAATTGTCTAATGTTCAGATGTTACTACATTTACCTTTATCAAGACTTTGCAATAGTTTGAATAAAGTATGAAGCTAAAATTTTTAATACGTATTTTCAAATTTACCAAGCTTACGTGCAAGTTAGAAAACTATCACATGACAATCGGAAGTAAACTGTTTAAAACTACTATCTTGGTAATAAATTCTACGAATAATATTGTGTAAATCTACAAACTATCACAAGTATTCAAGTTTATTTTTTAATAACCAATCACGATTTAAATAATATTAGGACTCACGCAACCGGCACATTTTACTTGTAGGGTGCTGTGACACTTTGAGCAACTGTGAACGTAGTAGCAATGTTTTCAGTGTCACGCACCAGCCGAGATTATGACAATTGCGTAAGTCCTGAATATCTTTAATACAAATTTATGAATATGTATTTAAAATTATTCGCTGGTAGTAGTGTCGGTATAATATTTGTAACAATTTTAGGATTCACTGTATTACAATTGTTTCATGTTCCTGCTGGTAACTTTCTTGATTGGACTATTGGTGGAGCAAGCTTTTGGTGGCTTTTGGTAATTGTTACCGTCCCTTGGAACGTTTATTTTAAAGCTAAAGAAACCTTATACAATGCAGAACAATCCATTGAAAAAGAAATTCCAGTAGATGAAAAACAATTAAAATACGTCAAGGTATTAGTTAGACGTTCTTTAATAATTGCGGTTTTTCTACATATATTATCTACAGTTGGACTTTATACATTAGCCGCGACTGGTATCAGTGCTGTTGGCTATATAAGTTCCGGTGCAGCATTATTATTAACAGGTTTGCGTCCAGCAATTAGCGCTTACGAATATTTATATACAAGATTAACAACCATTGGCAGAGAATTTAGATACCCCCGCGAAGATATTATAGAATTACGTAATCGTTTCACCAGAGTTGAAACAACTGTTAGACGTATGGAAGAACAGCTTAACCCAGAAAATCCCGACTCTTTAGCAGCAAAGCAAAAAACTTATTCACAAGAAACTCGTAGAGAATTAGCGACTCTTGCAGCAACTATAGAAGAATTGCGAGCCACAAATAAAATTGAACACCAACGTTTATCTCAAGAATCAAAACAGGCGATCGCTCAACTTTCCACCGACGGGCAATTCCTAGAACACGTGCGGGAAATTATTCGATTTTTTAAAGCAGCGTAGTTTTTTTGTAGAGACGCGATATAACGCGTCTCTAAATTTTTCGCTATCATCCAATTTTGTTAAAAGCATCAAAAAGCCTATGCTAGTTATGGGAGAAGTTTAATTAATCTCACATCTTGCACCAGTGTCAGAAACCCGGTTTCTTGTCCGTCAAATAACGAGATAACAGTGTTTTCACGAATAGAAACCGGGTTTCTTTGGGCTAATTGCGAATGGTGCAAGATATCAGATTAATACAATTTCTACCATCTTTGTTTCTAATTCACATGAGGAATTAATAACAAAACTCTTTGCGTAAGGCTTTTTGATAATGTCTATAACAGAACACAAAATAACAGTAGATTCACTTGAGTGGTTTTATCGACAACTAGAACCAATAGGTAGAAGCGATTTATTACCAGTTTTATTGCTGCATGGTTTAGCATCCCAAAGTTATAGTTGGCGCTATATCATGCCGGGATTAGCAGAGCAAGGGAATAAAGTTATTGCACCAGATTGGATTGGCTGCGGTTTTTCTGCTAAGCCAGAAAAAAGAGATTTTGCTTATACTCCAGAAGCATATATTAAAGCTTTAGATGGTTTTATCGAAGCATTAGAACTCGAGCGTTTTTCTTTGGTAGTTCAAGGTTTTTTAGGCTCTGTTGGCTTACAATATGCTCTACGTAACCCCGACAAAATAGCCAGCATAATCATACTCAACACGCCAATTTCATCGACAGCTAAATTACCTTGGAAAATCAAACAAATGGGGCTACCTTTAGCCGGAGAAATGATGACACAAGATCCATTATTAGTAGATAGAACTTTAGAAGGTGGTAGCCGTTACGTTATTAAAGACAAAGATTTAGATATTTATCGCAAACCATTTTTAAAAGCTTCCGCGACGGGAAGAAGTTTATTAGCAACTATTCGGAATTTGCAGCTAAATACAGCAATGGAAGAAATAGAAACTGGATTTAAAAAATGGGAGAAACCGATTTTAATTCAGTGGGGAAAAACCGATCCTTGGTTAAACGTAGAAATGGCAGAAAAATTTGCTGATTCCGTACCCGATGCCCAAATAGTCAAAATCAACGACGTAGCGCATTATGCCCAAGAACATCATCATGAAGTAATTTTGCAAGACATGAAACCTTTTGTGCGAAGAAGTTGAGAAGATGGGCATCGGGGATGGGGGATGGGGCATTGGGCATTGGAAAAGAGGGGTAGAAAAAGTTAGGAGTTAGGAGTTAGGAGTTAGGAGTTAGGAGTTAGGAGTTAAGAATTACAAAAATATTGTAGTGGGAGCATTTTGCTCCCTGATTTCTATGCTCAATTGTCTTAACTGATTGCCCATTACCAATCCCCAATCCCCAATCCCCAATCCCCAATCCCCAATCCCCAATCCCCAATCCCCTACTCCCTACTCCCTACTCCCTACTCCCTACTCCCTACTCCCTACATCAAGAAAAATCTTTCATATCAGCAGTACGTAATGATATTTGCTGAGTACGATTACCTCTTCGGACTTTTAATTGTAAATTTTGACCTACACCGCTGTTTTCAACTATATTAAGCAGTTCTTCTCCTTCAGAGATGGGTTTTCCATCAATAGCAACTATCACGTCTCCTATACGAATACCTCCTTTAGCTGCTGGGGAATTGACTACAACTCTTCTAACTAAGATGCCTTTTACTTCCGGTACTTGAATAGGAGAATTCGGATTAGCGTTGATGCGTCTTGCTTGCTCGGGAGTTAAATCATCCATAGCTATACCAATAAATGGATGAGCAACTCTCCCGTTAAGCTGCAATTCGCTGCTGATTTGCTTGGCTTTGTCGATGGGAATGGCAAAACCAATGCCCATTGCATCGGCACGAATAGCCGTATTTATACCGATAACTTCGCCTCTATCGTTTAATAAAGGACCGCCGGAGTTTCCAGGATTAATAGCTGCATCGGTTTGAATAAACTCCAAGCGCTTCGAGGAAATACCTACTTGAGAACTCGGACGTTTTAAAGTGCTGACAATTCCCAAAGTTACAGTATTGTCAAAACCTAAAGGATTTCCTACGGCGATCGCCCAGTCTCCAACTTGAACGTTACTGGATGAACCCAAGGTGGCAGTTGGTAAATCGCTACCAGCGTTAATCTTTACTACTGCTAAATCGGTGACTTCATCAGCGCCTTGGACTTTTCCTTCAAATTTGCGTCCGTCTTTGAGACGTACCGTTACTTTATCGGCTTTATCAACTACGTGAGCGTTAGTTAAAACTAACCCGCTCTTGTCAATAATAAAACCAGAACCTAAACCGCGTAATTCTTCTGGAGGCAAGTTTCTAGGTAAATCACCGAAAAATCTCCGAAAAAATGGGTCTTCTGTAAAAGCTTCAGGAACGCGACGGCTAACCTGACGCTCGGTATCAATACGAACTACTGCCATTCCAACTTTATTTACCGCAGCCGTCACAAAACTACTGCTACCGATTGCAGCAGCAGCACTCGAAGGCTTCTGAGCTATCAATTGCGAATCAACCGATATTGGTGCGGATTCTGCTTGGGAAGGTAATACCGAAAGAGTATTAACACTGAGCAAAACTCCGATAATAATTGCTAATAAATGCGTACTGAGTTGTCTTATAGACTTAGGAAGATATGTAAATTTCATTACCAAGACCGTTTTTCAGCTTGATTGTTAGTTATTGTTGACAATTTTCTTTAAAGCTATTGAGAACAGCTTTTTTCAGAAATCGTAAATTTTGACGTTTTGCGTCATTCCAAAGTTTCGTTTTTTTAAGCCTTAATACTTAGCTACACAGCGTAAAACAAAGCGATTAGGGCGGTTCAATTTATTAATCATATTAGCAAAAATCGGGTTTGCGTTTTCTCTTCTTAGAAAGCTAATAGGCTTGCAATAAGCTTATTTTGGGATTGCAAAAGACTATCGTGACTGTTTGCCCTTTGCGCTAGGATTATAAGTACTGCCTCAACCCCGAAAATAGCCTATGAATGGAACTGAAAAACAAAACGAACCAATAGTGAGTGACAGTAAAGATACTACACAAGAACATAATCATAAGCATTCCCACTCAACTCACGATCATGTCCATAGCGAAGAGTCTTTGCGGAAAATAGTCAATCGGCTATCGCGTATAGAAGGGCACGTTAGGGGAATTAAATCTATGGTGCAGCAAAACACCCCTTGCCCTGATGTATTGTTGCAAATAGCTGCTGTCAGAGGTGCAATTGATAAAGTAGCGCGGATTGTTTTAGACGAGCATCTAACGGAGTGCGTTGCTAGAGCAGCAAAAGATGGCAATATTGATGCTGAGATGGAAGAATTAAAAGCAGCTTTGGATCGGTTTTTACCTTAAACGGTAATTTTCAAGTTGATAAGTGCAAGTCATTCATAGGGTGTATATTTTTAAGTAGCTTAGATAAATTTTAATGAATTTAGAAAAATATAAATTTCATTATTGTTTCAGTGGCAATTCAAATCGACCACTGATTCTTTTTTTGCATGGATTTATGGGAAATATCCATGAATTCGATCGAGCGATATCTTTATTAAATGATGACTTTCATTGTTTAAATATCGATCTTCCCGGACATGGAAAAACTCAAGTTTTAGATGATGATTGTTATTCAATGGCAAAAACTGCCGATGCATTAATTAACTTATTAGATGAATTAAAAATTAAGCAATGTTTCTTAGTTGGATATTCAATGGGTGGGAGATTAGCTCTATATTTAACACTAAACTTTCCCCAATATTTTTATAAAGTTATTGTAGAATCTGCTTCTCCTGGTTTATCAACGAAGGAAGAAAGATTAGAAAGAGTCAAGCGAGATGAGCAAATAGCCAGAAAGTTAACGAGAAGTATTGAAAAATCGGATTTCAGAACATTTTTAGATCATTGGTACAATCAACCAATTTTTGGCAACATAAAAAATCATCCACAATTTGAGCAGATGATAGAAAATCGTTTGCAAAATAATCCTGTAGAATTAGCCAAATCCTTACGATTGATGGGTACTGGAATTCAACCATCTTTATGGGATAAATTACCAGAAAACAAGACTCATATACTTTTGCTGGTAGGAGAAAACGATACAAAATTTATTGATTTAAATACGAAAATGGCTCATATTAATGATTTATGTAAATTAAAAATCATTAATAATACGGCTCATAATATCCATTTAGAAAATACGTTGTTATTTGTAGAGAATATTCGATATTTTTTTAATTAGATTTTGATATTTGTAGGGTGTGTTGTCGCGACAGCGCAACGCACCTCATGTATTTCCTTACAAACTATTTTTAAAACGGTGCGTTAGGCGCGAAGAAAACATATCTGTAAAAACTCAAATTAATCGTCGCGCCATAACACACCCTACAAGCTGAATCATTCCTGAACTTTCTTTACATTCACCGCGCTTAATTCTTCTTTCAAAACTTTCTGATAAATTCTTGGCAAACTACTACTTACTGAATTAGTTTCTATACCGTATCCTAAACTCGTCCAGGTAGGAGAAAGTACTTTTAAAACTTTGTTTACTTTCCCTTGTCGCAACAACTGAGGAATACTCACTCCCCATTCCTTGGAATCATTCAACCAACTATGAACAACTATATCTTGATATTCTGCTTCAAAACTATAGTTAGCCCAAAACATCATCGGCATTGGCTGCTCTGGGTGATAGCGCTCAGCAATTTTAAACCAGGTGGTATTAATAACTTGGTATCTACCGGCAGCAGTAGAGCAATTTCCTGTATTTGGTCCGATGGGGATTCTAACGCATTTTTCGGGATGGCGGCTTAAATCGCTGACGTGTTCACCACCATACAAAATTGAGTAAGGGCGCTTGCTATTAGCTTCACTCGCCGAAATAGTCCGCATCAAAGCGCGGATATATGGATCTCCTCCTTCCATTATCAAAGGTGGCTGTTTCTTTTGAAATACCGGGTCGCTATTCGGTTCCAAACTACCATGAATGTACCATTGAAACATACAGACAAAAGCCAAAAGAGCAGCTACAGGTCCGATAAGTTTTTCAATGCCTTTGAAGTGAAAACCTTTAAGAGTTTGACTCATCAATATTAATTAAAATAGCCACATAACAAATAACAACAAAAATAAATTCAACAATTCCGGTCAAATTTTGAACGAATCAAACCGGATTGTTGAACAAGTTTAATTCTAGCAACGATTATTTTTACGTGACTGCGAGATTATTTTGTTAACAGGGAACTGGGAATAGGGAACAGGGAAAGGAGGAGAGATGGAAAGATGAGGAGACAAGGAGACAAGGAGACAAGGAGACAAGGAGACAAGGAGACAAGGAGACAAGGAGACAAGGAGGAAGATCAGAAGATCAATAGTAGTGGGGGGGCGGGGGGGGCGGGGGAGGCGGGAGGGCGACGCGCGCGCGCGGCCGAAGGAGTGAGAACGAG
>JBCCLY010000105.1:0-9172 GCA_039026655.1 Cyanobacteria bacterium P01_C01_bin.38
CCCATTAGTGGAGATGGTAGGAGTCGAACCTACAACACATAAAATATGTGAACAAGTGTGTAAGCTTCACAAATTAGGGCGCGAGAATTATTTTAATTTTTATTGAAATCAAAGATAATTATTTTATAACTTTGACTTCTATTACAAAAAATAATCTCATCAATAATAGACTCTTTGGGTTCTATTAATGTTTTTCTTTCGCTTCAATAATTAAATACTACATTTATACTACAAAACTGTCAAGGGGTTTTTTAAAAAAGTTTTTTTATTAAATTTAGCAATCTGAAATCTAAAAATAAAAAGACAAACCAGACCAGATACAAGTAAACTTTTACTCGTCTAGGTTGCCTAATTATTCCTGTATTAAAGCGCTTATTCTATTGCTAAGGAGGCGCTTTTACGGGCTTCCAACCAAAGTTTGTGGAGGAAATATTCAGTGTTGTGACTCATAGTTGTTACAAAACCACCGGTAATACTTTGCGCGTTTGCGGATAGCCAATAACCCCGCAAAGAAACTTCTAGAAAATCTGTGTCGCAAGCATACAACTCTATAACTTCGCGATTGTTGTCTTGCTCTACTTGAGTATGTAATTGTCCTAACTCTGGTAAATCAACAGGAAGTAAAAATGTTGCCGTGCTGGGTTCAACGCACAAACTTTGACCGATTCGTAAAGTTAGTATTACTCGGGCTTGTATCCATTCTTCAATGGACTCAGTTAAAAGTTCTAGGTAAAAACTGTTTTCTGTATAAGTTAATTTCAGCATTCTTCATGCTCTCCTGTTATTCCAGGTTTGCTTGCACAACACCTTTCCAAAACTGTTCTGCAAAAGATACAGTAGGATGTACGGGTGCTTTTGGTTTTGTACGAAGTGGCATCCCAGCTTCAGTGGGCGTGCGGTTACTTTTGCGAGAATTACACTTAGAACAAGCGGTAACAACGTTTTCCCAGGTATGACGGCCACCGCGAGAACGGGGAATCACATGATCTAAGGTTAAATTTTTGTTACTACCGCAGTATTGACAGGTATTATGGTCTCGGCGCAGTATTCCACGACGATTTACTGGTGGTAACTTCCACATCCGCTCGCGAGAAGAAAATTTTAAGCGGATATGTTTGGGTACATAAATTATTAAATTTGGCGAACTTATATGCCAGCCACTTTCTGTGGTAATATCCAATGGTTCTGCTTTCTGGGTTACTAAAAGCACGACCGCCCGCTTAATATTGACTCGACACAGCGGTAAGTAATTTTGTGAAAACACAACCACGGATTGTTCTAGTACTTGCGTTATGCTCATCGCAGCTTTGCTCCTCATGAAAAACCCCCGCTTCTTAATTGAAGAAAGCGGGGGTTAAATGTTGACTTTGAAGTCTTTTATTTAATGTTTGGTATGGCATCCGTCTTGCCAGTACCTCCCGCTTATTTTATCTGGTTTGAGTTGATTGAGTAAGTAAATTATTCTGATATATTCATAATCTCGATTATTTTGTGCCGATTGCCCGTGATTCCGATTACATTCGCCCATAAATAAATACTCCACTCCCGCTGATGTCAATTCCCAACTGGCGGAACAGTTAGAAATCGCTGGGGAAGTGGAGTATGTCGCCGTAAAAATCACAGAAAATTTCACCTAAGTTGAAAGTATTGCATTGAGAACTGCCAAATGTCTTTGATTGCAGGCTCCTGAATTGATTTTTGGAGTTGAAACGAAACTAAGAACTTTTGACTTGTTGAACATTTCTATAAACATACTACACTTGTATTACTATCCTGTCTATAGTTTTAAGGAGAAAATCATGCATACAATTGCTCGCACACCTACCACTGAAATGGAAGTTACCAGCATCCGCTTGGAACGGGAGCTAAAAGATAAGTTAAAAGAACTATCGGGAAATCAGGGATATCAGGCGTTAATTCGAGATATTTTATGGAATTATGTTCAGCAAAAATCAGGTGAGTGGAAGCCGCGATTTTCGCGTGCTGATATTCGAGCAAGTATAGCCGCGACATCCCAGCAAGAAGAACGCTGCGTGCTGAGTGGCGAGTTAATTCAAGCTCAACAACCGATGCTGCTAGGACTTACGAAAACTGGGGATATGGTACCTCTTAGTGTAGAGAGTTTAGCTGGTTAATTCTTTTTTAATCAGTACAGCCCAATGATTGTATTTGCCTCAATCATTGGGCTGACTTATTTAAATTTAAATAAATATTAAAAATTTTGATATAGAAACTAATTAAAGATATATCTAATGATTTTTATGGGATTTTTCTATTAAAGAGGTATATGTAGCTTGTAAAACCTTTAAGTAGAGCATTTTTTGATTTCTAAGGGGTATAACAGTACTTGACAGATGCAAACCTTGAGCCTAATAAATAAATGACTGATAAGAATAGGAGTTAAAAATGTATAAACTATATACTCACCCGTAATTTTTTCTAAACCTTTCCTTAGCCAAAATTTAATCATCTAACGGCTAATAGAAGATTGCTCTTACAGAGCTTCTGTAAGCAGAAATAAATAGTACGATTGTAGTTTTGAGCCTAAGTGGTAATGCGGATAATATTCGCGAACTATTTGATTCTACTCTAGAGAAAATACGGTTTGTCTGAAGTTGTAGATGAGGATATTCTGGGTCTGAGAAAAGCAAAAAATAATGACTGGCATCGTGAGGCGACTTTAATAGAGTGTTAGAAGCAATTCAGTATACTAACTAATATTTATTTGCTTGCAGAAAGAATTTTTATATACCAGTGACTAAAGTCATTTTAAAAGAAAGGGGCTATAACAGGTGAAAGAATTTATTTGTAGAACCCAAGTCGGTTCATCAGGGTGCAGTTACAAACAACAAGGTAAATAAAGTACCAGGAGGTTGGGTAAAACGACAATGAAGTCATTATCCAAAAGTGTGCCATACATGAAAAAGCGTATAATAACATCGCCGCAGCGCCCGGATGAACAAGAAGATCCAGAAAAATACCAATTAAAGCTGATGCAGCATCCTGTTACACCTGCCCATCGATTGGTATACGAAATCAATCAAACAATCGCTTCCTCTTGCACTCCTCCAGAGTCCATGCTGCAAGAAATTGCTCGCTTAGTAGGAAGTGCTTTCGAGGTAGATTATTGTTGTTTAGTAACCGATCGTAGTCAAGGAGAGGCTTTAACTGCTAACTGGGGTGCCCAAAAAGATTATTTGGGTTTATCCAACCAGCAGGAAGCCTTTTCAATAGAACAATTGGAATTACCAGTAGTAGAATGTGCTGCCGAGCCATTTACTATTGAGGATATTTCTACAATTCAGGAAAGTTTGGTAATAGGGTGTCAAAATTTTCCTTTACCAATAAAAGCTGTATTAGCGATTCCGACTCGTTTTGGTGGTGAAAATAACGGCGTAATTAGCCTGATAAAATGCGAGCCTTACGAGTGGAGTGATACAGAGAAGGAACTTTTAAGAGCTGTAGAATCTTGCTGTGCTATTGCTTTTGCTCAAGTCGCACAAGTACAAACAATTTCTTTACAGAAACAGCAGGTGCGAAAAAGCGAACAGCACCAAAGTTTGATTCAGCAGTTAACTATACTCAACCGCAGCAACTTAGAGTTTAATCAAATGCTCCAGTTGGTGGTTTCCTCTACAGCAGAAGCTTTAGGGGCAGATCGCGGTTTATTAATTTTATTAAAATACTCAGATCCTTTGTTTAGGATTCGTGCTAAAACACAAATTCCCAAAGCTAAAGCTACTGTTGTTAGTGAATGGTGTAGGGAAGAATCTGGGCTTTGTGAAGAATTAGTGTCTTTAGAAGAGTCTTACTCGCTGGAAGATTGCGGTATATCCAAGCGTGCTTTTAAAGCTTCTAAGCCCGTAGCTATAAATGATTATTCAGATCGGCGTAAAGATACTTCTACAATTGCTCCGGTGTTTGTTTTAGACAAATTACCAGCAGCGCTGTTAATGCCTTTGGAAAGCCAAGGTAAAGTTTTAGGATTTTTGGTATTGCAGCAGAAGCAACGCCGCAATTGGCAGCAAGCTGAATTAAATATCGTTGAAATGGTTTGCGCTCAAATCAGTAATGCGATTATTCAGACGCAAACTCTTAAGCAAGTACAAACTCTTGTAGACGAGCGTACCGCTCAACTACAGCGCAGTTTGGAAGTACAAGCTAAGCTATACGAAAGAACCCGACAATACGTCGAGCAGTTGCGCGAACTCAACGAACTCAAAGACGAGTTTTTGAGCAACATGAGCGATCGCCTGCGTTATCCTTTGACTAATATGCGTATGGCGATACGTAATTTACGTCATCCCCAAATCGATGCAGTTCGCCAAGCAAGGTATTTGGATATTCTGGAGCAGGAATGCACTAAGGAAATTAATTTGATTAATGACTTACTGACGCTTCAGAAGTTGGAAACTCATCAAGAACGTCCGCAGTTTGAAACAATTGATTTAAATACTAAAATTCAAGATACAACTGCTGCTTTTGATAAAAAATTAGCAGAAAAAGGTTTGACTATTGCCTTAGAGTTACCATCGGAGGCTCTCAAACTGCAAACTGAAGTTGAAAGTTTCGATCGTATTCTCCAAGAATTGCTCACAAATACCTGTAAGTATTCCGAGCATGATAGTTCTGTAGAGTTACGAGTTTCCCAGATTTGCCAAACAGATACTAAAACTAACCAGTTACAAATTCAGGTAATCAACGTTGGCCGTGGTATATCTGAGGAAGAAGCGACCTTTATATTTGACAAATTCCGTCGAGGTAAAGGTAGATGGACTCCAGGTACTGGCTTGGGATTAGCTTTGGTTAAGTCTTTAATACAGCATCTCAATGGCGAAATAAGCGTAGAAAGTACTTCTATTGAAGATTCTGAATTAAGTAAAATTTGTTTTACTTTAACTTTCCCCCAATTTTCTGACGATAGCGAAGTCTCGGAGCCTTCATGATCAACCAACAAGATGTTCCTCAAGAAGATTTAAATTCGACGGGGAACAGCAATCCGAATTTACAAGCTGTAACTGTTGAAGTAGAGAAAATAACACAACGTCAGCGACAAATTACAGCCACAATTCAAATTCCTCACCCAGTAGAAAAAGTTTGGCAGGTACTAACCGATTATCAAGCTTTATCTGATTTTGTTCCCAGCCTAGCTTCTTCTAAAAAATTAGAACATCCCACCGGTGGTATCCGGTTAGAACAAATTGGTTCGCAACGCCTGCTCAAGCTTAATTTTTCGGCACGAGTAGTTCTAGATTTAGAAGAATCTTTTCCCGATCTAATTAGCTTTCAAATGGTGGAGGGAGATTTTAAAGATTTTTCAGGTAGCTGGCGTTTAAATAACTGCGTCTTAGACGATAAGACAAGTACCTCGCTTTGCTACACGGTAAAAGTTTGGCCAAAACTAACTATGCCAATCAGAATTATCGAACCTCGTCTTTCTCAAGATATGCAGTCAAATCTTTTAGCAATTCGCGAACGCGTGCAAGAGTTGGCAACAAACTAAAATGGGTAGCCTTATTATCAATAAGTGCTACCCATTTTAATTTTAAATTTAAACTAATTCTAATTAGTTCCGGAAGAACTAAAAAGTTAATACCCCCAAGGGAATTCGAATCCCTGTCGCCTCCGTGAAAGGGAGGTGTCCTAGGCCTCTAGACGATGGGGGCTTGCGTTCTTAACTCTTATAAATTTAGCGACTTTTCCTAATTTTGTCAATACCTGTTTTACAAAAATATTATTAAAGCTTGCAGGACTCTCCCCATATTGCGAGCAGCGGGTTAAAGTGGTGGAAAGTAACATAATTAATAATGGGCTATTATTTTAAACAAATGAAAGCAACAATTCCTGTTGGCAGCATTTGAATAAACTTGAACAAACGCGCCATTCATTGTGCGACTATTGTACAAATACGAAGAAAATGCTGTAATATAACCAATCTAGGAAAAAACTCTTAATTCAACAACTTTTGAAGGGCAAGAACCTTTCATCAATCAAATTTAATATCGACTATTCTTAACAATAGATTTTGAAATACACGGCTCAAAATCTCCAATATGGAAGCATCTTTTGACATCACCCTACAAATGGTGATTGCTGTTGTCGCAGGCATTAGCGCCCAAGTGCTGGCTGCCTACATTAAAGTGCCTAGCATTGTTTTTTTACTTTTGTTTGGTATCTTTTTTGGAGCGGATGGCATTGGCTTATTACATCCCCATTTGTTAGGCATTGGATTAGAAGTAATTGTTGCTTTAGCAACGGCAATAATTCTGTTTGAAGGCGGACTAGACCTAGAATTACGAGAATTAGGCAAAGTTTCTACTAGCCTGCAATTGCTCGTAACTCTAGGAACCTTAATTACGTTAGTGGGCGGAAGCATGGCAGCCCATTGGCTGGGAGAGTTTCCCTGGCCGATTGCTTTTCTTTACGCTTCGATTGTTGTGGTAACAGGCCCTACAGTAGTTACTCCACTGCTCAAACAAATCAAAGTTGACCGGCAAGTCTCCACGCTTTTAGAAGGTGAAGGGATTTTAATCGATCCTGTAGGAGCAATTCTTGCTGTTGTGGTTCTCGATACTATTTTGAACGGCGACGCAGATCCTTTAAACGCCATTACGGGTTTGTTTGTGCGTTTGGGCATTGGCGCTTTAATCGGTGGAGTCGGTGGTTGGCTGTTATCGCTATTTTTCAAGCGAGCTAATATTTTGTCATTTGAACTAAAAAATCTAGTAGTACTTGCCTCTGTATGGGGCTTGTTTACTTTGGCGCAAATGATTCGCAGCGAATCTGGACTCATGACAACTGTAGTGGCAGGTGCTGTTTTTGCGAATTCATCGGTACCCGAAGAACGCTTGTTGCGCCACTTTAAAGGTCAGCTAACTATTCTGTGTATTTCGGTATTATTTGTTTTGCTGGCGGCCGATCTATCTATCGCCAGTGTATTCGCTTTGGGCTGGGGTAGTTTATTCACCGTATTGGCGCTGATGTTCGTAGTGCGTCCGATTAATATTCTTTTATGTACCTGGAACAGCGACCTTAACTGGAGACAAAAGGTATTTTTAAGTTGGGTTGCGCCTAGAGGTATTGTTTCTGCTTCAGTTGCTTCGTTATTCGGTATTTTGCTGACGCAGCGTGGTATTAACGGTGGTGATGCAATTAAAGCTTTAGTGTTTTTGACAATATTAATGACGGTATTTTGTCAAGGACTCACGGCAAGTTGGGTGGCAAAATTGCTGCAAATTACCTTGAAACAAGCTACCGGAGCGGTAATTGTCGGCTGCAATCCTTTAAGTATCTTGATTGCCCGCTTCTTTCAGGAACGTGGAGAAACTGTAGTCATGATTGACACCGATCCAGAAGCAAGCGAGCAGGCACAAGCACAAAATTTAAGGGTTTTGACTAGTAGTGCTTTAGATGCCAATGTCTTAGAAGAAGCTGGACTTGATTCTGTAGGTACTTTTCTGGCTATGACTAAAAATGGTGAAGTTAACTTTGTTTTAGCCCAGCGAGCGGCTGAAGAATTTGACCCACCTCGTGTTTTAGCAGTTTATCCTCGCGACCCTCAAGCCCGTACCAAAAATAAAAGTAAAGTTCTCCAAGCTTTTCTTCCAGAGTTCAAACTTAAAACTTGGAATCAACATCTGGCGGACGAGCAAGTCAAACTAGGAACTATGACCTTGAAAGATCCTGGTTTTTCTTTACAGAAAATTCAGTTACAAGCATTAATCCGAACTGGGGACTTGCTACCGTTATTTGTAGAAAGAGACGATAAAATCACTTTGATTGCCGGTGGTGAAACTTGGCAAGTCGGCGATCGCCTAATCTACTTGTTGCATGACCCCAGACCGGATCTGCTCAAACGCTTGTCTGGTGGTAATCAATCTACTCGTCTTTCTTTAGAAAATTTACCAGAAGTAGAAGAAATTCCCATAGGAAAATTATCTCAGCTTTCTGCTACTGATGCGCCAACACCTTGAACTAGCTCTTGCGGTGCTGTAACTTGAAATTGTTTTTCAACCCAAAGCACGCTAACTAAATGCACTACGGACAAAATAGTTGCAGCAGTAGAGACAATATAGCTGTGTATGGTATAAAGACGCTGAACTGTCAAAGTACTAACACCACTACCACCAGTAAGAATTTCTCTTAATTGCTGACCGATAAAAGGAATTGCTTCAATGGTTCCTAATTCGATATTAAAGCGCCAAAATCCAAGTTGATCCCAGCCTATAATCATCGATGTCCAGCTTGCACCGATTACGGCTAAAGTTAAAAATATTCCACTAACCCAGGCTGTATACCAGCTTTTGGTAAATTTTCTACCTAGAAACATCACCACAATCTGAATCAAAGCAGCAACAATTATTCCATTACCAGCAATATGGTGAGCTTTACGGAATAACCAGCCGTATTGAATTTGTTCGGTAATCATCTTCAGTGATTGATAAGCTCTACCGGAAACTGGTTCGTAATAGATCGAGAGTAGAATACCCGTACTAGCAGCAATCAAACAAAAAGTAAGAATCACTACCGATAAAATTGTCGCCGTCCGTCGCATCACTATGTCAAATCGACTTTCTTGAGCAAGCATAGAATCTTCCTTTCTTAAAAAAAGTTTACATTTATTACAATTTTAACTAAGAAATATTAAATTCTTCAAAAGAATGTATACATTTATGCTAAATATTGCGACCAAATTGATAAAGATTGTGGCGAGCCATACCAAGCTTTGGAACTTCTAGGAGAATGCATTACGTTTTCGATAACTAAATTCCTTGCTCCTTCAAGATGAGCGGCTTCTATAGGTGTAATACCATCTCCCCAAGTGTTACCGTTACCACAAGTTAATTTATAGCTGTTGTAAGCCAACCAGTTGCCAAATTTTCTTTTGCCAAAAATTGTTTTCCCAGCAACACAGATGTAATCAACATTTTGATGAAATGCACCAGGATAATTATTATTGACAAAATCTAAATTCCACCGAGTCCAACGTTCCAAACTGGTATGAGGTGTACCCAAAGTTACAAGAGTGGCAACTTTTGAATAAGCTTTCCACGTCAATAAATTGGGATTGGGTTTGCCATAAGGTACATCTCCTAAATAAATACGGGATATCCAACCTCCTGCGGAATGACCAATTAAATTAATTTGAGAAACACCTTTTTGCTGTAGAATA
>JBCCLY010000106.1:0-9163 GCA_039026655.1 Cyanobacteria bacterium P01_C01_bin.38
CGAAAGCCCGGTAAAAAGCTTCGTTGGCTGCTAATATTTCGGAACGCTGTTCGGTCATGATAGGGAGTTAGGAGTTAGGAGTTAGGAGTTAGGAGTAGGGAGTTAGGAGGTAGGAGTTAGGAGTTAGGAGTTAAGAGTTAGGAAGAGGAAGAAGAAGTTAATAATTGATGATGCACACCCGACCGGTGATAATTGATAATTGATAATTGATAATTGATAATTGATAATTGATAATTGATAATTGATAACTGTTCACTGTTCACTGTTCACTGTTCACTGTTCACTGTTAACTGTCTGTCTTAACATTACCAATCGTTTGTAACAATTGCTGTGCAGTGTAGGGTTTTGATAAAAAAGCTTTGATGCCAATTTCGGTTATTGCATTAACTTTTTCGTTGGAAATAAGTCCGCTGACTGCAATAATTTTTACTTCGGGATTAATTTTTTGTAAGGTGCGAATTGTTGTTAATCCATCCATAACTGGCATGATAATATCTGTTAAGACAACTGATATTTCATCTCTACGTTCTGCATACAAAGCGATTGCTTCAATTCCATCGCTGGCTGTTATTGCTTTATAATTATAGCTTTCTAATGACTTTTTTGTGATATCTCTAATAGAATCTTCGTCATCTACAACTAAAATTAATTCTCCTTCGCCTTTGGGGTAATCTACTTCTACTTCTGAACTTCGTTGATTGATTTCTTGAGCTGGTAAATATACTTGAAAATTACTTCCTTTGTTGATGTCACTTTGTACGTTTATAAATCCACCGTGACTTTTAACAATACCAAGCACTGTAGAAAGACCTAAACCCGTACCTTTTCCAAGTTCTTTAGTTGTAAAAAATGGCTCAAAAACTCTATCTAAAATTTCTGGAGAAATACCAGTTCCAGTATCGGCTACGGAAATCATTATATAAGAACCATTAGATGCATCAAGATGCATTTGAGCGTAATTTTCATCTACTATAAAGTTTGTGGCACAAATCGTTAATTTGCCACCGTTTGGCATAGCATCGCGAGCATTAACACATAAGTTCATCATTACTTGATGCAGTTGAGTTGCATCTCCTTTAATCATCCATAAATCCCGTGCTATCTCCGAGGAAACTTGAATGGTTTTGGGAAATGTCTCTGTAACAACTTGCTTAATTTCATTTATTAAATGCTTTGGTTGTACTAAAGTGCGATCGCCTTCCATTCCACGGGTAAAAGATAGCACTTGTTTGACTAAGTTTGCGCCGCGTTTGGCGTTGTTAATTAATATTGGTAAAAGTCGTTTGCTTCGCTCATCATCGAGTTGCGATTCTAATAGTTGTGCTGTCATTAAAATCGGCGCTAGTACGTTGTTAAGATCGTGAGCAATACCGGAAGATAAGGTGCCGATACTCTCCAATCTCTGAGCGCGAAGAAATTGCGATTCTAATTGTTTTTTTTGTGTTATGTCAGTATTTACTACGAGAATAGCTTGTGCTTTATTTTCGTATTCTTTTAATAGCGTCCATCGACTTTCGACAATAATTTCTTTACCGAATTTTGTAGTTTGATGAAGTTCGCCTTCCCAAGAACCGTTTTTTAATAAAGTATTAAGAGCCGTTCGTATTTCCGAGATTTTCTTTTCTTGCCAAAGCTCTACTATTTCTCTACCAAGAGCTTCATTTTTCTGACAACCATAAAGACGCTCGGCTGCTTTGTTCCAATATAAAATTTTGTTATCTAAATCCCGTACAAAGATTGCATCAGTAGCAACATCAAGTAGTGCTGCCTGCTCGCGAATTTTTTGTTCGGTTTGTTTTCTTCCTAAAGCGTAGCGAATTGAACGTTCTAATAAAGGTGCATTTAGCTGAGTCTTTTCTAAATAATCTGCCGCACCCGCTTCCATCGCTTCAATATCTATTTCTCTATCTCCCCTACCAGTAAGCAAAATAATTGGGGAAGTTAATCCACATTCAATAGAAGATTTTAATAATTCTAATCCGTTTTCTGCTCCCAAACGGTAATCTAATAGATAAATGTTATGCCGTCGCGACGCTATTACATCTTTTGCAATTTGATAATTATCTAACCATTCTAGTTCGCAGCGACCTAACTGAAATTCATTCAACCAATCGCGAATTAAAATATAATCATCTTCATCATCATCTACTAGCAGAACTTTGATGGGATTATCGTTCATCATTTACCTCCCACTGCTTAGTACGGCAATTCTACAATATTAAACCAGTATTTTCCTATAGTTTTCATAACTTCAATTAAAGAAACAAAACTTACTGGTTTAATGATAAAAGAATTCGCACCTAAATAATAGGAGAGTTGAATATCTTCTTGTGCTTTTGAAGTTGTCAGTATTACAACGGGAATATGTTTAAATTCGGGATTGCTTTTGATTTCTTTAAGTGCTTCGCGGCCATCTTTTTTAGGCATATTCAAATCTAATAAAATCAAACCTGGGAGTACTGTATTTTCGGAGTTTGAGTACTTTCCGCGCCGATACAAATAATCCATTAATTCCTCACCATCTTTGACAACATACAGTTGATGTTGCAAATTACTTTCTATTAATGCCTCGCTAGCTAACATACAGTCATCTTCATCATCATCAGCCATCAATATAGATATTTTTTTTTGCCCAACCTCCACTAGTTATTTTCTCCTTTACTCATGGTTTAGGAATCAATAATTATTAAATTGCAACAAAACCTGTAATCGGCAAGCAATATAACTACCTTCGTTACATTCGGTATGATAAACCTTTTTCGAGAAAGATGAAATTAGAGCAAGGGAGATGGGGGAGAGGGGGAAGAGGGGGAAGAGGGGGAAGAGGGGGGAGAGTGGGAAGAGTTTTTAACAATTACCAACTACCTACTACCAACTCCCAACTCCCTACTCCCTAACTCTTAATCATGACAATAAAACTCGCACCTTTTCCCGGTTCGCTTTTTGCTGTAATACTTCCTTGATGTCGCTCTACTATTTTTCGGCAGATGGCTAAACCCATGCCGGTACCTTCGTATTCGGTGCGTCCGTGTAGTCTTTGAAATACGTTGAATATACGATCTAAATATTTTTCGTCAAAACCAATACCGTTATCTTCTACGATAATTTGATAGTGTTCGGGATGAAGCTGTTGATTTTCGTCTTTATATTTATCAATATCAACTAATTTCTTACTATATATTTTTACTATTAATGATTCGTTATGTACGTGAAATTTCAGAGCGTTGCTTATCAAGTTTTGTAGTAATTGACGCATTTGCAGCGGGTCGGCTTTGATGGTGGGTAATTCGCCGATTTCTATACTTGCTTGGGTTTGGGCAATGCGTATTTCCAAATCGGATAATACTTCTTGAGTTACCCGTGTCAGATTTACTTCTACAAAAGGTTGTGCCCTAGTAGTGATTCGCGAAAGGGTAAGTAAATCTTCAATCAAAACTTGCATTCTTTCGGCGGCATTCTGCATTCTTTGCAGATAGTCTTGTCCCTTATCTGTCAGGGCATCTTGGCAAGTGGCTTTGAGGCGATCGCCAAATGCTGTAATTTTACGTAATGGTTCTTGTAAATCGTGGGAAGCAATAAAGGCGAATTGCTGTAATTCTTCGTTGGAACGGGCTAATTCTTCTCGCTGACGAGTTTCTTGTTCTAGGAGTTTGGCTTGTGAAACTGCTATACCTATTTGGTCGGCTAATTGTTGTAATAGCTCAGTTTCCCACTCGCTCCATTGACGGGGACGTTCGCATTGATGAGCGATTAACAATCCCCAAAGTTGATTTTGGACAATGATGGGAACTGCCAAGTTTGATTTTACGTTAAAAGATTTGAGAAATTCTACATGGCAAGGTTGGATATCAGCTTGCTCGATATTGGTAATAGCGTTAACTTTACCTTGGCGATATTTTTCAATGTATTGTTCGTCAAAGCAAGCGTTGTCAATATTTTGCCCTAAAACTACAGGTAAACCAGGAACTACAGCTTCTTTAAGTGCTTTCATCGAACCGTCTTCAAATAATCGGATAATTAATACACGGTCGGCATTGAGTAGTTTTTGTACTTCGGTAACGCTGGTTTGAAGAATTTCGTCTATTTGTAGGGAAGTACGAATCTTAAGAGTGATATCGGAGAATAATTGACTACGCAAGTTTTGCCAAGCCAATTGTTCCTCTACGTGCTTGCGTTCGCTAATGTCCATCATCGCGCCAATCATCCTTCTCGGTTGTTCTGCATCGTCGCGAACAACGTAACCGCGATCGAGAATATGAGCGGTTGTTCCATCTGCTTTAAGAAAACGATATTCATTTGACCAAAATGGTTGAGCGCTTTCTACAACTGCTTGAATATCGGCAACAACTCTACGTCTATCTTCAGGATGTACCCGTTCGTACCACCAATCGATCTTAGGTTCTATAGATTCTGGCGAATAACCAAACAGTGTCTGTACCGAATCATTCCACCACAACTTATTTGTCAGCAAGTTCCAATCCCAAACAGCATCGTTTGTTGCACGAGCAAGTATTTGAAAACGCTGTTCGCTTTGTCGTAGTTGTTCAGAAGCCAGTTTGCGTTCTGTAATATCCGTCTGGGAGCCTGCCATCCGCAATACATTTCCACCCGAATCCCATAATGCTTGCCCTCGTTCTAAAATCCATTTGTAAGTACCGTCTTTACAGCGGAGACGATGCTCGCTAATGTAAAAAGGAATTTTTTGGTCAAAATGGTTTTGAATAGTTTGCATTAACAAGTCGATATCATCCTGATGCACCAAGGCAAACCATTCATCGACATTGTTACCAATTTCGGAGTCTTGATAACCAAGAATATTTTGGGAACGAGTTGAGTGAAAAACCTGCTTGTTTTTTATATTCCAATCCCAAATTCCATCATTAGTACCCCTTATTGCCAGTTGCCAGCGCTGCTCGCTTTCTCTTAGTGCATCTTCCATACGCTGACGTTCAATCGCCGTAGCTAAGACATTGGCAATAGCCTGTAAAAAAAAGATATCATCCCGACTAAATCTGCGTTTTTTAGCAGTATGCGCCCCCAAAACTCCAAAAGGGCAATCTTTTCCGTGAATAATTACCGATAATCCGCTAACTACATTGTGTTCGAGCAATAATTGCGGTCCAGTAAATCGCGTTTCATTTATTAAGTCTTCTACAACTACTGGTTCTTGTGAAGTAATTGTATAACCTGCTTGAGAATTTTCGGCAGCATTTATCGTTACCGTTCCCACAAGCCCAGAGTGCCAACCAATACCCGAACGTAATAGAAACTCATTACCCGAAGGCAATAATTCTAAAATCTTACAGAATTCGACTTCCAGACATTGTGCAATAGTAGTAACAGCTTGATGCATTAAACAATTCAAATCCATTCCAGCTAATGCTGCTTGAGAAAGTTCAGCAACTAATGCTTGCTGAGAGGCATGAACTTCTAAAGCCTGCTGTGCCTTTTTGCGAGCGGTAATATCCATATCGATCCCCGACATCCGCATCGCTTTCCCAGAAGAATTACGAAAAACCAAACCCCTCGTAGCCAACCAGCGAATAGTACCGTCGGGTAAAATCATCCGATATTCAATGTTATATTCCCCTCCCTCTTCAATAGCGCACTGCACTGCTCGACTAATTAAATCTCTATCTTGAGGATGAACAAAACTAACAAAGCTTTCAAAAGTTTCATCAAAGCTCAAACTAGCTTTACCAAATAGCGCTCTGATGGTGTCCGACCAAATTACCTTATTACTAACAATATTCCAATCCCAAATACCCATATGGGCAGCTTCCAATGCAATTCTTAATTGCGCTTCTTGCCATTGTGCTTGCTCGGTTTGCTGCCGTAACTTTTTCATAGCTCTACTAGCTTCGAGCAAACGCAACACTCTAGAGCGCAATACCAACCACTGAATCGGCTTAGTTATATAATCTGTCGCACCAGCATTAAAAGCTTTTTCTACCGCACTTTGTTCGTAAAGAGCAGTAATCATTAATATTGGTATATCTTCTCCACCGGCAAGCTGACGCAACCGCTCACAACATCTAAAACCATCAATTTTCGGCATTAAAGCATCAAGCAAAACCATCTCCGGTTGCAACTGAGTATACGCAACTAACGCTTCCTCTCCATTACTAGCTTCAGCCACCCAATATCCCGCCGATTTAAGCAATTCGCGCAACTGCATCCGCGTTAATTCATCATCATCTACAACCAGGATTAGATTATTCATTTTAAAGTTAGGGAGTAGGGAGTAGGGAGTAGGGAGTAGGGAGTAGGAGTTAGGAGTTAGGAGTTAGGAGTTAGGAGTTAGGAGTTAGGAGTTAGGAGTTGGGCATGGGGGATTGGGCATTGGGCATGGGGGATTGGAGAGGGAGAATAGGGGGAAGAGGGGGAAGAATTTTTACCAACTACCAACTACCAACTACCAACTACCAACTACCCATACCCAATCCCCAATCCCCAATCCCCTATGCCCAATTCCGATTAATTCAAAACCGAATGCAAAGCTGTTAATAACTCTTGTGCGGTATATGGTTTGGGTAAGAAAGCTGTACATTTAGAAGTTTTATCAAAAGGTACTTGTTCGCTGGTTGCCAATCCGCTGACGGCAATCATGCGTAAATAAGGATTCATTTTATGTAATGTATTAATAGTAGTTGCGCCATCCATATTCGGCATCATCATATCAATTATTGCCGCACTAATTTTATTTTTGTGTTGAGCATAAATTGCTATGGCTTCAATTCCATCGTTAGCAGTCATTACTTTATAATTGTGCTGCTCTAAAGTGGTTAAAGTAATATCTCTAATGGATGGTTCGTCATCAACAATTAAAATTATTTCGTCGTTTCCTAAAGGTGTTTTTGAATATTCAGTTTGCTGAACTGTATTAGCGTTCGCTGCTGGCAAGTAGATTTCAAATTCTGTACCTTTGCCTACGGTACTCGATACGTTGATAAATCCATTATGACCTTTGATAATCCCAATTACTGTTGATAAACCCAGTCCAGTACCTTTACCAAATTCTTTTGTGGTAAAAAATGGTTCAAAAATTCTATCTAATAATTCTTGAGGTATGCCAATACCTGTATCCGCAACACTAAGAACCACATAAGAACCAACTTCCGCATCAAGATGCATTCCGGCGTAATTGCGATCGATTACAATATTTTCGGTAGAAATTGTTAATTTACCGCCATCTGGCATTGCATCGCGAGCATTCAAACATAAATTTAATAGTACTTGATGTAATTGGGTACTATCTCCCCATATCGGCCACAAATCTGGAGCAACTAACCCATTGAATATAATTGATTTAGGAAAAGTTTGTTCGACTATTTGCTTCATTTCCCAAACCAATTCTTGAATCGAAATTACAGTGCGTTCAGCTACGCTGCCTATATCGCCTTCGATTCCTCTAGCGAATGACAATACCTGTTTAACTAAGTTAGCTCCGCGTTTGGCGTTGTTTTCCACAATTGTCAGCATGGAATTTTCTTGCTCGTTGCGGCTTTTATTTTTGAGCAACTGCACTGACATTAAAATTGGCGACAGCACATTATTTAAATCGTGGGCAATACCCGAAGCTAATGTACCAATACTTTCCATGCGCTGAGCGCGTAAAAATTGCTTTTCTAATTCTTTTTTTTGCGTAATATCTGTATCAACAGTTAAGATAGATTTGGGTTTTTGATGCTCGTCTTTAACCAAAGTCCATCGACTTTCAACAATAATTTCTTGACCAAATTTACCAGTCTTTTTTAATTCACCTTGCCACGAACCATCCTGCAATACTTTATTGTAAATATCCTCATGTTTCCAGGATAAAACTTCTGGCTGCAAAAGTTCGTGAGCATTTTGATTAATAGCTTCCTTTTCCGTCCAACCGAAAATTGTTTCAGCGCTTTTATTCCACAGTAAAATTTTGTGAGATAAATCTCGCATGATAATAGCATCCGAAGCAATGTCTAATAACGCTGCTTGTTCGCGTAGTTGATGTTCGGTATGCTTGCGGCTGGTAATATTCTCAAACATATGTAGCCGCGCAAAATCTTGATTATCTTGATTCTGTATTTCTCTAGAAAAACGGCGAATAGTACGACCATCGGGTAAGAAAATTTCATCCTCGCAAATGCATCTTTCAATATTATCTGGTTGACAAGATTTTATAAATGCTGGAACAATAGAAGTTAATTTATTGCATTCTTTAACTATGTCTTGATGCCGCAATATTCCACATTCCACTTGCTCTTTTAAATATCCAATATCCCATATATCATAAAAACGTTGATTTGCATACAAAATGTTCCCAGTTCGGTTTTCTACCACATAAAAAGCTAACGGTGACACGCTCGTCATCGAACGTAAAAGTGTTTGTTTCCAACGTAATTTGTCTTCTGCTTGTTTACGAGTGGTTACATCATCAACCAAATAAGCAAATCTTGGTAGACGCTCCGAGCTATTTACAATCCGAGAAACTTTAGCTTTAAGCCATCTGCTACCATCTTGAGTATCAAAAGGATACTCAAAAGTTACAGAAGATTGAGTACTTTCCGTTTGATGATAATAATCAATCCACTCACTTATAAGTTGTGACGGAATACCCATATTGCTTACAAAGCAGTTTTTCATAGCTTCACTCGTCAAACCTAAGAAATTCGCCGCAGCAGCATTACCGGAAATGTGTAGAATATCATTTTCGCGAACTTCAACAATCCCCATCATCATCGGGGCACTATCAAAAAAGCTTTTAATTATACCTTCACTTTCATCCAAAGCTTCTTTTGCTTGTTCGTATTCTGTTTTAATATCCGCTAATTTATTTAAACTAATTCGTATTTCTAATTGCTTCATCACCAAACGACTAATCGCTTCGAGTGACTCTATTTGCTCGCGAGTAATCGAATGCGGTACCGTATCGATCGCGCATAAAGTTCCTATCACCTCACCTTGAGGTGCAATCAACGGGATACCAACATAAAATCTGACATTTGGTTCTGCAATAACTACAGCATTCGTAGCAAATTTCTCATCAGCCAGAGTATCAGAAATAATTAAAGTCTCACCAAGACTTACGCACAACGAACCAAAGCCTACATCCCGAGACATTTCTGAAACGTTCAGCCCCACCTTGGCTTTGAACCATTGTCGTTTAGCATCGACGAAATTA
>JBCCLY010000107.1:0-9110 GCA_039026655.1 Cyanobacteria bacterium P01_C01_bin.38
ATTTAATAACCATAGCAAATATACATAGGCAAGTATCAGTTGTTTTATCCAAACTTTTTGTTATTGCTAGTATTTTCAAAGGGAACAGGGAAAAGGAAAAAGGGAACAGTTTGGTATACTGAGTTTTGTATTTCCTCCGGACACACTCCGCCAACAAAATGAAATGAGAAATTACATATAAATTTTTAATGTTTAAAAAGCTTTATAGATTGTTGCTTTAACTCCGCACGGGATGTTTAACAGCAACTTATTAAGTACCCTTGCAAAATTAATTTAACATTTCGTTGGGATAGGGAATAGGGAATAGGGAATAGGGAACAGGGAACAGGGAACAACGATATAATCAACTAGCAAATATATAATAGACATCTCCGGAAATTAAATATGGGTATTCATAAACCTTGTAGAGACGTGATATATCACGTCTCTACATTCTTTTTCGGAGATGTCTAATTGATGCAGGCTTACTTACTTACAGCCAGCTTAGATAGCTTAGAATGCACTTTCTAAAGGAATGCTCCCGTACAATTAAATTTAAGTTTCGTAAATTTCTAATGGTAAATTATCGGGATCTTTGAAAAAAGCAAATCGTTTACCAGTCATTTCATCAATCCTGATATCTTCTACCGCTACACCTTTTGATTTTAAATAGCTAACAGTTTCTTCTATATTATCCACTCCGAAGCAGAGATGTCTTAAACCGCAAGCTTCTGGTTTACTTGCTCTTTCTGGTGGATTGGGAAAAGAAAACAATTCAATTTGGTCGTTTTCTCCAACTCGTAAATCTAATTTATAAGAATTTCTCGAATCGCGAAAAGTTTCTTGAATAATAGAAAAACCTAACACTTCTGTATAGAAATATTTAGAAACTTCGTAATTAGAGCAAATAATCGCTACATGATGGATTTTACTGACTTTCATTTTAGAAGTTGGGAATTGGGCATGGGGCATGGGTAATTGGTAGTTGGTAGTTGGTAGTTGGTGAATGGTGAATGGTAATGCTTATGTATTCTCCTCCCTCTACCCCCTCTCCCCACTCTTCCCCCTCTCCCCCCTCCCCAATGCCCAATGCCCAATTTTTAATTTTTAACTAAGAATCTTGCAACGTGGTTTTAGAAACGATTCTGGTTTTCTTTTTGTCAGCTTCTGAAAGTTCTTCTCCAGATTGCAAGCGAGTTGCGGAGGTTTGTAAGACGGTTGCTGCACCATTATCTCCCATCTGCAAAGCTGTTTTGGCTGCGGTTTGCAACATGGTAGCAGCCCCGGCTCTATCTCCTTCTTGCAGTTTGGCTTCTGCTAGCTGAGTTTGCCGATATTTTGCTAGTGCTAAAACATGAGGCTGAACTTGTGGATTAGCTACAGGTTGGTATGAAGGGGTTGCGTTGATTTCTATGGGGATAGTATCTGAAAGCAATCCTGTTATATTGCTCGCTGGGTCGTCGTAACGTACCTGTATTTGAGCTACTGTATGATTACCTTGGCCAAATTGTCCTAAATAAATATTTGCCAAAACTGTTCTTTTGCTATCTTTCATTAAGTCACCCAAGCGCACTGCAAAACGTCCGTCTGCTTCTTGTTGCACTGGTAACTCAATTGTGTCGGGGTATACTTGAGCCACGGGTTTAAGTTCAGCTAGCCGAACCTTGGGCATTAAAGAAATTAGCAGATAAGCATTGGTTAAACCAACGGTTTGAATGCGGCTAAATAATTGATTAAATTTATTTTCGGCTTCCTCTGGCTGTGCGATATGCGACAAACTGCCACCGCCAGCGTCAGCAATTTCTTCTAAAACATCTTGGTTCCAGTTATCGCCAAATCCAAGAGAATTCAAGGTCAAGCTATAGTCAACTGCTAAATTAGCGAACTTTATACAGCGTTTGTTATCACCATGTTCGTTTTCGCCATCAGTCAATAGAAAAGCTTGGGAAATAGCTTCATTTTTACCCTTTGCTAATTCCTCTATACCCAAACGCAAACCTTCATCAATAGAAGTACCACCATCGGCACTGAGACGGTTTATCTGCTGTTTTATACCTTCCCTATCTTCAACTACCTGGTTAGGAACAAGTACCTTAGCTCGGTGATCGAAAACTACAATACTGAGGCGATCGCCATTTTTTAATCTATCGACAATGCGGTTTGCAGCTTTCTTCACAGTTTCTAGCGGACGACCATTCATGGAACCGCTATGGTCTAAAATCAAACATAAATTAAGAGGAACGCTACGGTCGAGATTTTCGACTTTAGCGGTTAGAGAAACTGCCAACTGGCGTTGAGAACTTGATTGATTTACGTCCAGATTGCTATCATTGAGTTCGGGCAATAAGCTTACTTTCATATGGGTTGCGGTTCCTTGCACGGACTATACATTATATATAAATAACTCCAAGAGGCAGCTAACTCACTACGGAAAAGTGCTGTTTTGGGTTTGATATCTTAAATGATATTCATAATTTGAGTTGCTCGATAATAAACTCGATAATAAAATTGCGAACGAGGTAGAAAAGGTAGAGGGGGAAGAGTGGGTAGAGGGGGGAGAGTGGGAAGAGTGGAGATGGGGGGGACAACGGGACAAGACAACTAACAACTAACCACTAACCACTAACAACTAACAACTAAATTTGTAAAAAGCGAGAAATCCACACCTCCATAGTCGCTATCCTCGCGTTAGGATGTTCTACAGTTATTAGCGTTAATTCAGGCAACGGTTGCAAAATGGAACATTCACCCATCAAGGCTATGCAAGCGCCTTATACGGGCGATAATTTTTATCGCACACCACCCCCAGATTTACCTTCACTTTTGCTGAAGGAACGTATTGTGTATCTGGGAGCGCCACTGGTGCCAGAAGTTACTAAATTAATTATTGCTGAATTGCTTTATTTGCAGTCGGAAGACCCAGAAAAGCCAATAAAAATTTATATTAACTCTGTTGGTACAAGTTTCGGCGACCAACCTATTGCTTTTGAAACGGAAGCTTTTGCTATATACGATACAATGAGGTACATTAAGCCTCCTATTCATACTATTTGTATCGGTCAAGCTATGGGCATGGCGGCTATGTTACTTAGTGCTGGAACAAAAGGCTGTAGAGCAGCTTTACCTCATGCTTCTATTGTTCTCAAGCAGCCTATTAGCGGTACTAGAGGACAAGCAACTGACATTCAAATCATGGCGAAAGAAGTGTTTGTCAATAAGGAAGCAATGGTTGATATTTTTGCTCTCAACACCGGACAAGATAAAGAAAAAGTCAAAAAAGATATGGATCGTTTATTCTACATAACGCCAGAGCAGGCAGTAGAATATGGCTTAATCGACCGAGTTTTTGAAAGCAAAGCACAGTTAGACTCAGAATCTGCCGCACCAGCTGGAGTTTTATAAACAAGAAAGTAGAAATTATATCCAGGATGACATTTATTTAATGTTTATTTAATCGTTCATCCTTTAAGCAATTTATCGCTTCTTGGGCAGTAGGAATCAATTATCAATTATTGTTATATGATAATTATTCCCATTTGCGGTATAGCTTCCACAATAAAGATTTTCATCCCCAACTAATTACAAACGGAGTCGAAATATGCCAATAGGCTATCCTAGCGTTCCTTATAAACTACCAGGGGAACAATACACTCAGTGGGTTAATATTTATACTCGTCTTGCTCGCGATCGCATTATCTTTTTAGGTGATGAGGTAAACGACCAGATAGCCAACGAAATCATTGCTATCATGTTGTACCTTGATTCTGAAGACCCTGGTAAAGATATTTTTCTGTACATAAATTCACCAGGTGGCGTTGTAACATCTGGTTTGGCAATTTACGATACCATGCAGCATATTAAGTCTGATGTGGTAACAATATGTCTTGGTTTAGCAGCTTCAATGGGTTCATTCCTGTTGGGTGGTGGAACCAAAGGCAAGCGATTGGCATTACCTCATTCGCGGATTATGATTCACCAACCTTCCGGTGGTACTCGCGGGCAGGCAACCGACATCGAAATCGAAGCCAAAGAAATCATCCGTATTCGCCATCAGCTAAACGGCATTTACGCGTCGAATACAGGTCAATCAATCGAAAAAATTGAAAAAGACATGGATCGTGACTTTTTCATGTCAGCAGAACAAGCCAAAGAATATGGCTTGATTGACAAAGTGATTGAAGAAAGACCAGTTTAGCAGGTAATTGGTAATGGGTAATAGGTAATGGGTAATAGGGCATAGGGCATAGGGCATAGGGCATTGAGAATTTAGGAATTTTAAACTGAAAATTTAAAGTTACTCATTTAATTCCCAATTACCAATTCTCAATTACCAATTACCAATTCCCTATTACCAATTCCCCATGCCCCATGCCCTATTCCCAATTCTCTGTAAACTTGTTTGCAATGAACTTTAAATTATAAATTTAGTCTTTATTATGGATGGCTTCAGTAAATTGCTGAAAATGTAATATAATCAGTCACTTACTTTAATTATTTAAAGTAATAATTTAATAATTAGGTAAGCTGATAGCTGTTAAAAGTGCTTCTGATAGCTCAAAATGGATCTTTTAGATTGCTACCGTTTACTGGGTTTAAGATCGTCCGCTTCTTTTTCCGATATCAAATCGTCTTATCGCCGACTCGCACAGCAGTATCATCCCGATATTAACCCGGATGATGAAAGAGCTAAGGAAAAGTTTATTGCCCTGACTGAGGCATATAAATTGCTGTTGCAAGTTATACCGCCGACTGAAGAGAAGTCGCATCAAAATGTGTCGCAAGCTGTAGAAACTCCGCAAAAACAACCTACGCGGGTTAATGAGACACGGCAGCAAAAAGCACATAAAGTACCAAAGCAACCGCGACAACAGCCACAACCAAAACCTCCTCACGTGGCAGAAATTGAGCGGCGCTTGAAGTGGAAGACTTACGAACAGTTACAAATATTTTTGAAAGAAAGACGTTTTCCGCAAGCTATTGCATTAGCAGAAGCTTTGGTGGAACGTTTGCCGCATGATGCTGAAGTACGGCAGTGGTTAGCTATATCATATCAGCTTTGGGGAAGAAGTTTGATTGCCGAAAAACAGTTGCTCAAAGCGAGAATTTATCTTAAAAAGGCTTTGAAAACAGATCCGAAAAATAAGTCTTTGATTAATGAGGTGCAGCGCGATTTTAAGAAGTTGGAGCAGGTTTTTTAGGGAGTGGGGAGTAGGGAGTGGGGAGTAGGGAGTAGGGAGTAGGGAATAGGGAACAGGGAACAGAAGAGGAAGCGATTAGTGGCATTGCTGAATTCAAATATGAATTGTATTTATATATTTTGTAAAAAACATAAAATCTGTGTAGAGACGTAACAATGTTACGTCTCCCGCGATGTGAAATCATAATTTCATCGCAGCGATTGTGCAACGCCCGATTAGTTTATTGTATTTTGATTTTTGGAAGTAAATTTACGTATTTTTGATGAAGCTAGTGGGCAAGTTTAAGTAATATTACTTGGTTGATGATATTCTTCTCTTACCGAAGATAATTTAACCAATTATTATGTTTAACCATGCTGCTTTAGGTTTTTTGACAATAGGATTTACCGCTCTTTTCTCAAATCAAGTTACGTTAGCTCAAAGCGTGAATGTCTACTTTAGCGGTACGGTTGAACCTCACGCTAGTTTCAGCAGTTATACTCCTGGTAAGATAGAATCGAGTTTTTCTGGTAAAGCCGGTAAAAGCACGAACGGGTTTACTAATATAACTCCTGCAAAAATCAACGTTCAAACTAGTAATCCTACAACAATTAGCGTTTCTTCAGTCGAATCTAGTTCTACTAATACAGTTGATAAATTGCATACAGCGACTTTGAGAACTGATTCTGGTCAAGTTACTGGTAAAAATATTACTTTGCCTGCGGGTAATAATACTGTAGAAGTAGATATGTCATTAAAGCAAAATCAAAGGTTTGCTCCAGGAACTTATACTTATGACGTTACTTTAACTATGGTTAGTCCGTAATATTCAAGTATTTTTGCTGAAGTGGATAGTTAAATAAATAGCTAAAAAGAATGCGTAGATTAACTAGGCTATTTGTAATGCTATACCGTTTCGCTGTCGCTTCAGGATTATTACTCACAAGCTTGTTTAATATTGTTCCAGCCGCGTTAGCTGAAGTGAAATTCAGCAGTGTCCAATCCGGTACTATTGAGCCATCGGGAGGAGATTTTAAAGTATTGGAGTCAGTGGTACCTGGAAGTATTAACGTTAATGTTCCTCCTGACACTTCTGCTCAAATTCAAGTTTTGTCACCAAACTTGGTATCTGGTGCTTCAAAAGATCCAGGTGGTACAAAAAGAATAGGAACTTTGAAATTTGGCTCAAATAATCTTAGTAGTGATGGGAGTAACAATAAAGCGACTTTACCTGCTGGCGATACAACTTTAGAAGTTGGATTGCGGGTTGTACGTCCGGTTTCATTTACACCAGGCACTTATAATTATGCTGTCAATCTTAGCATTACGATTGTACAGCAGTGAATTCGCACCCCGCCGGGGACTGCAAGTCCCCCTCTAATAGCGGGCATTCCTATAAATAGGACTGAAATCAAAGTTTGTAGGGTGTGTGATGGCTACGATAATTTTCACATATAACCGAATAAATTGGTTCTGCCGTCACGCACCATTTCAATTAATTAGTGCGTTACCAATCCTAACAGCACCCTACATAAATAAAGAGGGAGGGAGTGAGGGAGTGAGGGAGGGAGGGAGTTTGAGTAGGGTGTGTTGTCGCCACAGCGCAACGCACCGCTAAATTTAAACTATTCAAAAAACGGTGTGTTAGACGCGAAACGTACATATTTCGCCACCATTGGAAATACCTATCGCGCCGTAACAGCACCCTACAAATACAACAAATTATCTTGCAGGAATCGTCACATTAACGTTAAAAGGAATCCGATTTCTCTTATTTACTCCCCATCCTAATTCACCAGTTAGCTGATACTCTCCTGGTGCTAACTTTGGCTGACTTTTGTTTTGAGATTTCATTCTCAGCAAACGTTCCCCTTCTGCTAAGACAGTTGTATCGCGGATTTTTCCTTTCTGAATTACTTCTTTTCCTTTTTTTAATTTCCAATCTCCTGCTACTATTGCAGATGCTTTACCCGTGTTGCTTATCAATAAGTGAATTTTGTTCGATTTTGGGTCAAATCTGGCACTTTGTGTAGTCAAATTAGGTGAAACATCCCCTTTACGAACGTACAAAGCAACTCCGATACGGGGGATAATATTAGTCTTAAAGCTGACATTATTTGCGGTATCCGTTCTGTTTACCGTTCTTTTTCGCAAGTTTTCGGTAAAAATCATCGTGCGATATTCGCCATCGGGTAAATTGGGCGGAAAACGCACGATAAAACGAATATTGCGCTTTCTCGATGCTCCTACTTGTAGCTCTCTAGGAGAAAATTGTAGATAAGGAGCTAAATCTTTAGGACTTTTAGATAAAGTTTTAAATCCTTTTTCTTTATCGTAGGTGAATGGTGAAGTGTAAACCCGAGCGCGAAAATTTTCAGCAGAAGGGTTAGATACAGTAATTCTACCTTGTGCTTGTCCCCGTTTTGCTTCAGTTTCAACCACCATAGGGGAAATAGAAATGTTGGCTTTAGCGATATTTCCCGATAATAAAAAGCTAGATAGCAAAACGCTACCTAGCGGTAATGTACATTTACGAATAGAAGCAAAATTCATCGATTGTTTAGATAGTTGATGGCTAATTTTACAGTATCGATAAATATATCGAGATATACTGAGTAAATCGGTTGAAAGCTTGCAGGCTCTTATCAACCGATTTAATAAAAATTGAATTTTATTCAGTGGGAACCTAAATCTTGTTTGAATAGGTTCCTTCTTTACTTGGAAAGAGTAACTTAAATATTTTATTCAGTAGCTGTAGCAGTCACTACTACTTCATATTCATAAGTACCAGGAAGCAATTCTTCATCGGGAACAACAGCCATATCTACATCAAGATCGAAATCACCAGCAGGAACTTGCAAGGTTCCGTCACCGTCACTATCTACGAAATTTCCAAGATTTTCAGGATCGAAAACGACTGCTGTTGCTTCTCCGGTGAAACCATTAGGTACTTCCATTGGTTGTGGTGGAGCAACAGTTATGTCGCCGCCAGCAGTACAGTTAACTGTAGTGGTACCTGATTCTCCACCATCGGCAAAAGTGGAAAGATCTCCATTTTCATCTTCAGCTAGGATACCACCCTCAGTCATATCAAATGTACAAACGCTACCAACAGTACCTTCAAATGTAACTGGTTGATCTGTAGCAAGCTGTGCCTGTGCTTTAGGCGCTAGAGCCATTACACTTAGAACAGTCAAAACACCAGTAAGAGCTAAACGACGCATCATTGAACATATCTCCTATTTATTTGGAAAAACTTATTAATCAATTGAACCTGAGAAAATAAAAGCTTTACTTCATCAACTTTGAAAAAATCAAAATTAATCTTTTTTCTCAGTAAACCCTGTAATAATTCATTCACAATATTCATCATAATAAATACATTTGTCTCCAGTAATAACACTTAAAGCATTATTGATGCTAAAACTGCTTAAAGTATGGATTTTGTCCAGCTATCTGGCAAAATATCCACAATAATTGTGGATTCCACGGATACCATCCGATCGTAAAGTTGTTATAAAAGAGTCGCCGATATTACTGGAGTTTTTAATAATTATATTTCTGTGAAATTACAGCTACCTAAATGGATTTACCTTCGTAGCTTTAAATTGTAAGAATAAAAAAAATGTAAATCTTTATCGTTACAAATATCAATTATTCTTACTGCCGTTTTTAATCGAGTAATTTAAGCTTTCAATGAAAAAATTATATTGGCTGTTAACTCTTATTCCTATTACTATTTTAAAAAATACTCCGAAAGCTATTGCTCAAACAACGGTTAATCTTTCAGAAATAAGCGGTATTAAGTTAGATGATTCTGAAAGATACGAAACTACTGAAGATTTGATTAAAAGATTGAAGCAAAGTAAGGCTGAAAAAATTATAAATTTACGTAATTCGCTATTAAAAAATCAAATTAAACAAGAAAAGCCTTTTAATTACCTTGATACTCCG
>JBCCLY010000108.1:0-9103 GCA_039026655.1 Cyanobacteria bacterium P01_C01_bin.38
ATGGGAAATATTCTTTTTTAAAAAAATATTGTTAAAGAAATATTCTCTTGTTAAGTATATTAATTTAAAATAAAAAAAAGTATTTTTGACAACAACTAAATGCCATATTATTAAATATTTTTTTCTTTTTATTTGCTTAAATACAAGAATATGCAGTCGAGTATATTTTTTATCAATTTAATCTAAGCATTAATTATCTTGGGCTATAGCGATTGTTAATTAGCTAACTTAAGAAGCTACCTATGGAAATTATAAATTTACTTACCGTTAACTAAAAACAAAAACTTCTGTAAAAATGGTAGTAAGACCGATAAACATAACCATTGCATCCCACACCGGACGACAAATCATGCTTACTCAAGAGAAATCCCAACAACGCAACTGGAAACCTATCATCAAGGAATTTGAAGCAGTTTTAGGTAAAAAAGGCGTTATAGTGCGTCGCGAAGAACTGATTACTTATGAATGTGATGGTTTAGCTAGCTATCGTCAACGTCCGGATGTGGCTGTTTTACCTAAAACCACAGAGCAAGTTGCACAAGTGGTGAAGATATGCAATAAATATTCGGTTCCTTTTCTTGCTAGGGGTTCGGGTACTGGTTTATCTGGTGGTGCTTTACCTATTCAAGGATGCGTTTTAATCGTAACTTCTTTGATGCGGCAGATACTCAACGTAGATTTAGATAATCAGCGGGTTATAGTTCAACCTGGAGTAATTAATAATTGGGTAACGCAAACTGTTAGCGGTGCGGGTTTTTATTACGCTCCCGATCCTTCAAGTCAGATCATTTGTTCTATCGGCGGTAACGTTGCGGAAAATTCTGGTGGCGTGCATTGTTTAAAGTATGGTGTCACCACCAACCACGTTTTAGGATTAAAAGTTGTCACAGCTAACGGTGATATTGTCGATTTAGGCGGACAAGTTCAAGAAATGCCCGGTTATGATTTAACGGGTATATTTGTTGGTTCGGAAGGTACCTTGGGAATTGCCACAGAGATAACTTTACGAATTCTCAAAAGTGCAGAATCAATTTGTGTTTTATTAGCAGACTTTACCAGTGTAGAAGCAGCAGGTGCGGCAGTTTCGGATATCATCAGCGCCGGAATTATCCCTGGTGGTATGGAAATGATGGATAATATGAGCATCAATGCGGTGGAAGATGTAACAGCAATGAATTGTTATCCCCGCGATGCTGTAGCGATTTTGCTAGTTGAAATTGATGGTTTGGATGTAGAGGTAAAAGCTAATAAAAAGCGGGTTATTGATATTTGTAAAAACAATGGTGCCCGTAATGTAACTTCTGCAAATGACCCCGAAACACGCTTAAAATTATGGAAAGGAAGAAAAGCAGCGTTTGCAGCAGCAGGACATTTGAGTCCAGATTATTACGTGCAGGATGGGGTAATTCCTCGGACGCAGCTACCTTATGTATTGCAAGAAATTGAGAATTTAAGTGAAAAATTTGGCTATAAAATCGCCAACGTGTTTCATGCAGGTGATGGTAACTTGCATCCGCTAATCTTGTTTGATAATTCTATTCCAGGGGAATTAGAAAAAGTTGAAGAAGTAGGTGGAGAGATTCTGAAATTATGTGTAAAAGTTGGTGGTAGCATTTCCGGCGAACACGGTATCGGTGCAGATAAAAAATGCTATATGCCAGATATGTTTTCAGATGCCGATTTAGAAACAATGCAGTGGATTAAGCAAGTTTTCAATAGTAAAGGTTTAGCAAATCCTGAAAAGATTTTTCCTACCCCGCGCACCTGTGGTGAAGCAGCAAGAGCGACGAGTCAGAATAAATTTGAGAATGTAGAGAAATTTTAAGGAATTGGGAATTGGGAATTAGGAATAGGGCATAGGGCATTGGGAATTGGGAAAAAAATTAAAGTTTTCGGCTTCTAACTCCTAACTCCTAACTCCTAACTCCTAACTCCTAACTCCTAACTCCTAACTCCTAACTCCCCATTTAATTACCCAACTTCAACCAATTCAATATCAAAAGTTAATTGCTGCCCTGCTAGAGGATGATTCGCGTCTAAAGTAACTTTAGAATCCGAGACATCTGTTACTATAACTGGAATTACTTGACCGTTATTTTGAGATATCTGTAATTGTTGACCGACTTCTACTGATAAGTCTGTAGGTATTTGTTCTTTCTCAACTGTGATTACTAATTCTTCGCGTGTAGGACCATAAGCTTGCTCAGGGGGAATTTGCGTTGTTTTTGATTCTCCTGGAGCCATACCAACTATCGCTTCTTCAAAACCAGGAATTACATTTCCCGAACCAAGGGAGAACTCTAAAGGTTCGCGTTCGACTGAGGAATCAAAGACTGTACCATCATCCAATTTGCCCGTGTAGTGAACTTTTACGTTGTCACCAGCTTTTGCTTGTGCCATGTCTTTTCTCCTTAAACACTCTTAATACTTTACTGCGGAAATCGCATTTATCTGCTCGATTCTATTTTTTAGCTGAAATTAAATTGCTTACTAATGGCTTCTTCAACAGCAAAGCCTTCTACTTTAAAATTACCGCGATCAATCGAAGCTAATTATAGTGAAGCCATATTACACGCTCTAACAGCTTAATATGCACTTTCCCAACATTAATAGTTGCGAGCGGGATTATCCAAATATTTTCGATTTTGTTAAGGTTTGTGGAAGAAAAGGGAGTAGGGAGTTAGGAGTTAGGAGTTAGGAGTAGGGAGTAGGGAGTAGGGAGTTAGGAGTTAGGAGTTATAAGTTAGGAGTTAGAAGTTAGGAATAGCAAGTTTTTTGTAAATTACCAACAATATCTTTATTATTGTTGCCATTATTGTCGCCGCACGCTCAACCGCCCATTCGCTACTCTAAGCGCAGTTTCCTATTCCCTATTCCCTACTCCCTTTTCAATCCGCGAAAATATGCAATTTTAAATACTTTGATAGCTCTTCGCAAACTTTAATTCCACGAACGCTGTTGCCGCGAGTATCTAGAGGAGGAGAAAATACTGCAATTCCCATTTGTTGTGGTACTACTCCGATGATTCCACCTCCGACTCCACTTTTGGCTGGAAACCCTACTTTATATACCCATTCCCCGGCAAAATCGTACATTCCACAGGTATGCATTACGCTGAGAATGTCTTTAATAAAGTTAGAATTTATTGCTCGTTCTTTGGTAAGGGGATTTATGCCATTATTTGCAAGAGTTGCTCCCATTAATGCTAAATCTTGACAGTTAATTATTACGCTGCACTGCTGAAGATATAAATTGAGAGTTTGGCTGATATCACCAGAAATCATGCCAAAATTACGCAGTAAATATGATATTGCCCTATTCCTATCCCCACTATTTTGTTCGGATACTAATGTCGGTGTGTCTACAAAAACTCTACGCCCAATATAGCGACGATACATTTCTAATATTCGGTTGAGTTTATGTCCGGGGCCTGCTCCTTCTATTAAACTTGTGGTGGCGATCGCTCCGGTGTTAACCATACTGTTTAATGGTCGTTTGGATTTGGATTCCACTTTAATAATGGAATTGTAAGCGTCTCCGGTTGGTTCGACATCAACTTTGGTTAAGACGTAATCTCTTCCTTTGTCTTCAAGGGCTAATCCGTAAGCAAAAACTTTTGATATTGACTGAATTAAAAATGACTCTTCAAAATCTCCTACGCAGTAAACTTGTCCGTCTACAGTAGCGATGCAGATAGCAAACCAATCGGGATTGATTTCTACTAAACCAGGTTCGCTTACATAAACTTTTCCATCTCTTAATGGAAGATATTTCCGATGTAATTCTCGTAAAAATGTATATAAAGATTTGGAAGCTAGATTATCTTGGGTTTTCAGATTTGGCTGAATTGAATTTTGTAGACTTGATGAATTAGCAAAGTGAACTGGATGCTTTTGTATGCCAGAAATTTCTTCGTTATCTGTTTTGTTATCTGTTGTAAAAATATGCAGTCCAAATTTTTCTGAAAGTGCTTGAAAAACTTTGACTCCCCTCCAACTTTTTTTGCGCTCATCCAGAGCAGGAGAAAATACAGCTATTCCCATTTGGTTGGGAACAACTCCGATAATTGCACCCGATAAACCACTTTTCGCCGGTAAACCAATTTTGTAAGCCCACTGTCCTGAAAATTCATATAGACCGCAGGTATACATGATACTTAATATATTTTTGACATACTTTTTATCTATAGCCCGCTCTCTCGTCATCGGATTTAAGCCTTGGTTGGCTAAAGTTGCCGCCATCACTGCTAAATCGTGACAGTTGATTGTTAAAGAACATTGTTGAAAATACAGGTTTATTATGTCATTAATATTGCCTTCAATTAAACCAAAATTGAGCATCATGTAGGCGATCGCCCGATTTAAGTGGTCACTGGTTTGCTTGGAGTTACATACTCCCAAATCAATAGATACATCTCTACCTATATAGCGTCGAAACATTTCCAGCAAACGATTGTAACGCTCTGGTGCATTAGAACCTTTGATTAAACTGGTTGTGACAATCGCACCCGCATTAACCATTGGGTTGTAATGTCTTCTGGATATTTCCTCGGGTTCTATTATCGAGTTGAAAGGTTCCCCAGTTGGTTCCACACCAATACGTTCGAGAACATAATCCTTACCCCAATCTTCCAAAGCCAATCCATACACAAAAGGCTTAGAAATCGACTGAATACTGAAATCCTGTGTACTATGTCCAATATCGAAAACCTTGCCATCCACACCAACCGCACAAATTCCAAACCAATCCGGATTAGCTTTAGCCAACTCCGGTATATTCTGTGCAACCGTTCCTTCATTAAGGGTTTGATAATAATAATATAAATCTTCAAGAAAACTCGTCAGCGCTGGAGTGATTCCTCCGAGTGGAGCATTTAACCGTCGAACATCCTTGATATCGGTCATATAAGATTCAGAAAAGTTGCACTATGTCTAAGTTTTAACTATTTGACTATTATTCACAGTATTGAAGTTAACAAATAAATGAAATATATACCTATTTAAGGTCAAAGGTTAGAGGTTAAAGGTTCAAAGTTATAACTATTTACAAAAAAGGCAGTCGGCATTCCCGGGTCGCGTGTGGATCGTCGGCAATCAGCAGTGGGCAAAAAGTATCAATTAAAACTTCATGTCTGAGTTAAAAGCCGGGTATAAATCAATAATTATACAGACACTGTTCGCAGGGAGGTATAAAACGTCAATTTTCTATTTCTGAGTCGCGTGTGGATCATCTCACTCTTTTAAGTGTGAGTCCCTACTGCCTACTGCCCACTGCCTACTGCCTTCTGAATGGTTATTGGTTACTGCTAAGCTGATGTGCAGCTAAATCATATAATCCAAAAAATGCGAACGTTTTGTAGTGCGGGCATCTTGCCCGCTAGAAAAATACAAATTAAATGACGACAGCTTATACAAAAAAAGAAGCGCCAATCTGTTATACAGATTGGCGCTTCTTTACTTATCTTCAGAGTCTTTATATTGGCTGACTCCGTTTTAATAAAGAAATATCAACTAATATGTATATTCACATTAAAAAGGAAACTTTGGTTACTTTTTTATATTTTCTTTATATTTGTAAGTTAAGGTTTGCTAACCTTCATGGGTATAAACGATCGATTTTTGCTGCTTAAATTAGCTCTGGTTCGGGTAATTGCAAGCTTTATAGTTTTACCTCATACAATCAATACTCAACTCTGATAAACAAAAAGCGCCAACCATCTTAAAATCATGGTTGGCGCTTCTTTTTATATGCTCAAGGACTTTATATAAGCTGTCCTCGTTTAAAACTTAAAGGTCGTTAAAGTAGCTGACCTTGCAAAAATTTATTTATGTAACCTATTGTTTAGATTCTCATGTAATCAGTTAAGTATTGCAACATTTAACATTTTCTTTAGATTTAAGCCTTAATATTTTCTTTAGATTGTTTAACTAGCCTATATGGTAAGAAGCATTCCTTTAGAGAGCTAATCTTATTTATAAATTGAATGTAGGTTGGGGATAAGAATTGAATATTTAATTTAAATTTTGGAACAATAAAGCTATGCTAGGACTTAGAGAACGAGCGGTAACAATGCGTCATGTATGGTCGGTGATTGAAGAAACCGAGACAAAGACGATTTTGAGTTTGAACGATACCGATCTAATTGGACAACTGCTCAAGCAATTAGAAAATAAGAAACTACTTAGCGGCGAACAAATTGACGAAATGAGTACATATATTAGCTCCCGCGTACCATTAATTCGTGATTTAGCTCAATCGCGCATAGTTTGTAATTCATAATTTGAATAGGTCAGCACCCCCGACTGTAAGTCGGAGGCTTCCTGCTTCGTTCGGTAGGAGTCTAGTTGACCAGCCTTAGTGACCACTTCATAGTGTCCACTACGTTTCGATTATCGTTCAAGAACTCACCCTGTGGATTCGCTAGTCCCCTGCTCTGAGAGTACACATTAAACAATCTAGGGAAAGATAGTGTGTGTACATATGCGATTTTCTTAGAAACTTTGGTGAAGCAAACATAACTTATTAGTCCGCATTAATCATGCAACCCAATCAACCTTCGCAAGTATTTTTATTAGACACAAACAAACAACCGCTTAATCCAATCACGCCGCGTCAAGCTCGCAAACTATTAGAGAAAGGCAAGGCGGCTGTATTTCGTCAATTCCCGTTCACTTTGATTTTGAAAAGTGCCGTAGAAAATCCAATAATTTATCCTCTGACTTTGAAGATCGATCCAGGCAGCAAAACGACCGGACTAGCTATATTATCTGGCGATGCAGTGCTGTGGGTTGCGACTATTGAACATCGAGGTCAACAAATCAAAGATTCTTTAGAGTCCCGTGCTGCTTCTCGCAAAAGTCGGCGAAGTAGAAAAACTCGATATAGAGCGCCAAGATTCGATAATAGAAAAAGATCCGAGGGATGGCTTCCCCCATCTTTGATGCATCGTGTTCAAACAACCGAGACTTGGGTAAAAAGATTAATGAAATTTTGCCCAATAACTGAAATTTGGATTGAGAGAGTGAGGTTTGACACTCAGTTGATGCAAAATTCTGAAATATCTGGAACCGAGTATCAGCAGGGAGAGCTTCAAGGGTACGAGGTTCGAGAGTATTTACTGGAAAAATGGGGCAGAGAATGTGCTTATTGTGGGAAAAAAGATGTTCCCTTGCAGGTAGAACACATTCAACCAAAATCTAAAGGAGGCAGCAATCGAGTAAGTAACTTAACGCTAGCTTGCGAGTGTTGCAATCAAAAGAAAGGCAACAAGCCTGTAGAAGAATTCTTGAAGAAAAAGCCAAAAGTGTTAGAAAAAATCAAGAAAGGTGCAAAACAACCATTGAAAGATGCGGCGGCGGTTAACTCAACTCGCAACAAAATAGTAGCAGTGCTATCAGATTTGTTGCCTACTAAGGGATTCACTGGAGGTCAAACAAAGTATAATCGGTGTCGTTTGGGGCTGCCCAAGGATCATCATATCGATGCTGCTTGTGTCGGAGATGTTGACAATTTGACGTTTTATGCAACTCAGCCTTTAAGAATTAAATGCACCGGACACGGAAGTAAGCAGTATACATTAGTCAACAAATTCGGATTCCCTCGTGGAAGAGCAAAAAGTAAAAATCCCTTTGTCAAAGGTTTCCGAACGGGTGATATCGTGCGTGCGGTCGTAACGTCAGGCAAGAAAATCGGTACTTATCTAGGACGGGTTGCAGTTCGCTCTACTGGTAGTTTTAATATTGCAACAACCGAATCGACTGTTCAAGGTATATCTCACAAATATTGTTCCAAGGTTCATTCGATGGATGGTTTTTCTTATTCGTTTTAATGCACGGCGGATAAATCCGCCATGCGTGTTCCTCGAAGCGAAAAAGAGACAGAGTTTCCCACGACAGGAGTTTTCATGATTGAAGACGGTTCTGCTTGAGAATTATTTGCTCATGCTGATGTTAAAACGGACATTAGATAATGTGTCAAAGTGAAAGCATCTACCCCTAATTGAGTTCGTTCTTGAGCAGCTAAAATACCTGCCCTAGCGTGCCACCACGCAGCGGTTGCAACCATTTTTTCTACAGACAAATCACGTGAAACAGCTTGCGCCATTAATCCTCCGAGCAATCCAGTTAACACATCACCACTACCTCCACGAGCTAGCGCTGGAGTACTTTGAGGATTAATCCAAACGCAACCTTGAGAATTTGCAATGGCAGTTCTTGAACCTTTCAATAAAACTATTGCACCAGATTGTTTTGCGGCTTCTCGTGCTGCCAATATTCTATTTTGATTAGCATTTTCGATATCTGGGAATAATCGGTTGAATTCGCCGGAATGGGGGGTAAGTATGGTTGATGCTTGCCGTTTTTGCAGTGTTGGTATGGTTCCCATGCTCGCAAGGATATTTAAACCATCAGCATCTAAAAGTAAATCTTGAGAACAATCTAATATTTTCCGTACAATTGAATCCGCATCTACAGTTAAACCCGGACCGCAAGCAATCGCATCAAAGCTATTTAAATCCTTATTGCCGGGTAATTGTAGTTGAGAAATAGCGCCGCTTTCAGTTTCCTCACAGCCAATAATTAACGCTTCGGGTAAATGTGAAACCATTATGGGTGCCAGAGATTTTGGTACGGCGATAGAAAGCAATCCGACACCAGAAGCACGCGCCCCCAAACCAGTTAGAATAGCACCTCCCGAATAACGACGGGAACCGCAAACAAGCAGTAAATGACCTTCTTTATATTTATGAGTTACCTGTTGACGAGGTAAAGGAAGAGTAGAAAGTGCAAATGCTGTCGTGATGCGTTTGATTTTGGGATATTCTCCCAATACAGCTTTTACATCTGCATATTGAATATCAAAATCGATTAATTGAGCTTCACCGATATATTCTAAAGCTTGGTCTTCGAGTAAACCTAATTTCCATAAACCCAGACATAAAGTGTAAGTAGCGCGAACTGCTATACCTTGAACTTTTCCTGTATCTGTATGCAAACCAGAAGGTACATCAATACTAAATATTGGTTTACGCCATTGATTTAAATTATTAACAGCACCTGCAATCGGTTCTGTAATATCTCTTTCCAAGCCAAATCCAAATAAA